>NZ_JBSJYX010000003.1:0-216031 GCF_053711175.1 Kocuria sp. KH4 | reverse complement strand
CCTGCGAACGCTGCCAGCCCGCCATGAGCTCCAAGATCTACGCCACCGGCGGCGTCCTCGTCCCCTCCGAACACCACATCGGCGCCTTCCACGACTGGATCACCGAAAAAATCGGCGACACCGTCCCGGTCCGACCCGCGCTGCAGAGCCAAGGAGAAGTCCGTTGAGCCACGACGACCACCGCACCGAACCCTCACCGGCCACCGCGGCCGCGATACCGCCGGGAGAGCCGCCCGCGACACCACCGGTGGACGACACGACGATGCTCCACGAGGCGGAGGCCGAGGAGGCGAAGATCCTCGGCGAGCTCAAGGAGGGCGTCATCGAGCGCCGGGGCTCCTTCCCCGGCCTGCATGGGCTGGAGGGCCTGGACAAGGTCATCATGGCCGTGACCGGAGCCCTGGTCGTCGGCTTCGTGGTCTGGGGCTTCGCCGGCACCGAGAACCTGTCCGCCGTCTCGACGACGGCACTGGGCTGGGTGCTGGAGAACACCGGGTGGATCTTCGTGCTGCTGTCCTCCCTGTTCGTGGTCTACGTCCTGTGGCTGGCCCTGGGCCGGTTCGGCACCATCCCGCTGGGCAAGGACGGGGAGCGGCCCGAGTTCAGGACCGCCTCGTGGATCTCGATGATGTTCGCCTGCGGCATGGGCATCGGCCTGATGTTCTACGGCGTGGCCGAGCCCCTCTTCCACTACATCTCCCCGCCCCCGGCCACGGTGGACGCGAGCACCACCGACGCCATCGAGACGGCCATGGCCACGTCCCTGTTCCACTGGACCCTGCACCCGTGGGCCATGTACGCCGTGCTGGGCATCGCCATCGCCTACAGCACCTTCCGGCTGGGCCGCAAGAACCTGCTCTCGGAGGCGTTCGTCTCGCTCTTCGGCCGCAAGGCGGTCGACGGGATCGGCGGGAAGGTCATCAACATCCTCGCGATCTTCGCCACGCTCTTCGGCTCCGCCGCCTCGCTGGGGCTCGGTGCCCTGCAGATCGGCAGCGGCCTGCAGTTCAACGGCGTCGTCGGTGAGGTCGCGACTCCGCTGCTCGTGCTGATCATCGCGGTGCTCACCTTCTGCTTCGTCGCCTCCGCGGTGTCCGGGATCGAGCGCGGCATCCAGTTCCTGGCCAACACGAACATGGTGCTGGCCGTCCTGATGGCCGTGGTGATCTTCGTGGTGGGCCCCACCCTGTTCATCCTCAACCTCATCCCCTCCGCGATCGGCTCCTACTTCCAGCAGCTGCCGGAGATGGCCGCCCGCACCGAGGCGGTCGGGGACGAGTCGATGCGGGCGTGGCTGTCCAGCTGGACGGTCTTCTACTGGGCCTGGTGGATCTCCTGGACGCCGTTCGTGGGCATGTTCATCGCCCGCATCAGCCGCGGCCGCACCATCCGCCAGTTCGTCACCGGGGTGCTGCTGGTGCCCTCCCTGGTCTCCCTGCTGTGGTTCGCCGTGTTCGGCGGCACCGCCATCAACATCCAGCAGACCGGGGAGGCGACCCCCGACACCGGGGACGGCATCGCGACCCTCGTGGACGGCGTCCCCACCATCTCCTTCGACGGGGCCATCTACGACATGTTCAACGGCCTCGACGCCCCGCAGATCCTGACCGTCGGGCTGGCGGTGCTGGCCATGGTCCTCACAGCCATCTTCTTCGTCACCGGCGCGGACTCCGCGTCCATCGTGATGGGCTCACTCAGCTCCCGCGGCAGCCTGGAGCCCACCAAGCCCGTCGTGATCTTCTGGGGCGTGCTGATGGGTGGGGTCGCGGCCGTGATGCTGCTCGCCGGCGGGGACACCCCGGCGGAGGCGCTCGGCGGCCTGCAGCGGATGACCATCGTGGCCGCCCTGCCGTTCGTCGTGGTGATGTTCCTGCTCTGCATCGCTCTGACCCGCGACCTGGCCGCCGACCCGATGTGGCTGCGCCAGCGCCTGTCGGACTCCGTCATGCGACGCACCGTGCGCACCGCCGTGGAGCAGTACGGGCACCAGAAGTTCACCCTGGCGACGCAGGAGAGCACGGACCCGCCCACGTCCCAGTTCCAGGCCGTGGACGCCACGGCCGCCGGCCGGCCCATCTACCCGCCGCAGCACGCGCAGAACGGCCGGAGCCGGAAGAAGGAGAGCAACCCGTCCTGATCCGCCGTGCCGGGGCGCGCGACGCCCCGGCACCTCAGGGGCACGACTCCGGCCGCCGACACCGCTCGGCGGCCGGAGTCGTGCCCGGAGCACACGATCTGCCATTGGTTACCATGAAGTCATGCCCTCCTTCGATCCCAGACCCCTGACCGCGTCCGATGCGTCGAAGGAGCAGGCGCCCGCCGACGGGGTGACCCCGGGTGGTGTCCAGTCCGTGGACCGGGCCATCACGGTGCTCGAGGTCCTCGCCCGCACCGGCGGCTCCACCGTGACCGAGGTGGCCGCGGAACTGGGCGTGCACAAGTCCACCGCCTCCCGGCTGCTCGCCGCCCTAGAGGCCCGCGGCCTGGTCCACCACCCCAGCGACGGCAGCCGGTACCAGCTGGGCTTCGGCATCCTGCGCCTGGCCCACGCGATCCCCGGCCGGCTCAGCGTGGTGGCCGAGGCCCGCGACGAGATCCGGAGCCTGGCCCGGACCCACTCCGAGACGGTCAACCTGGCGGTCCTGCGGGAGGGCCACGCCGTGAACGTGGACCAGGAGATGGGCCCCTCCTCTCTCGCCACCCACGACTGGATCGGGAGCCTGACCCCGCTGCACGCCACCGCCAGCGGCAAGGTCCTGCTGGCCGGGCTGCCCTCCGACGAACGAGCCCGGGTCCTGCGGACCCAGGGGCTGCCGGCCCTCACGGCCCGCACGATCACGTCGCGGAAGCAGCTGGAGCGTCAGCTGCTGACCGTGGCCGCGCAGGGCTACGCCACCGTGTACGAGGAGTTCGAGCTCGGGCTGAACTCCGTCGCCGTGCCCGTGCGCGACCACCTCGGCACGGTCGTGGCCTCGATCAGCGTCTCGGGCCCGGCCTTCCGGTTCACCGAGCAGACCGTGGCCGGGCTCGTCGAGGACCTCAAGGAGGCCGGCGAGCGGGTCAGCAGGCGCATGGGCTACGTGCCCTTCGACAACCCCGAGTAGCAGGGGCCGCGGCGCGGGGCGTGCGCCCCGCGCCGTCGGCGCCCGGGCGGTCGGCGTGCCGGGCCCGCGGGCCGTTCGTCAGCCGGCGGAACGGACGTCCACGCTGTCGCGCCGGTCCAGCAGCCCGGGCAGCTGCTGGACCAGGGGCAGGTGGGTGAACTCGTAGTGGCTCACGAACGCCGCCCGGTCCACGGGCTCGGGGTAGAGAACGATCATCTTGTGCACGGGGAGGCCTCTCGGGTCACGGGGTGGCTGCGGTGCCACTACCTGAGCAGCGGGCGGTCTCGTCCGGCACGGCTCCGAGGACCGCAATCCAGGCACGGGGGCACGCCGACGGCAACGGCCCGGGCGGCACCGGTGCCACATCGTTGTCGAACGCACATCCATGACGGGGAGCCGTGACGAGGGGTCCGCCGCTGGGCGGTGTCGGGGCGGATCGGTACGCTCGGGGTCACGGCCCCGGCCCGGGCCCCTCGAGAGGGCAGGAGAACGACCATGGACCTCAACGGCGCACGGATCCTCGTGGTGGGCGCGACCGGCGTCCTGGGACAGCGGCTGTGCGAGCGGCTGGGCGAGCACACCGGCGACATCGTGGTCACGGGCCGCTCGGCCGCCGACGCGGAGCAGCTGCGCGAGCGGCTCGGGGTGCGCGCCGCCCATGCCCTGGACCTCGTGGACCACGACCAGGCCGCCGCGGTGGTGCGTACGGCGGCCGAGGAGCTCGGCGGGTTCGACGCCGTGGTGATCGCCACGGGCGTCGCCGCGTTCGGCCCGGCCGCCGAGGAGGACGAGGCGGTCGTGGAGGAACTGTTCGAGGTCAACGCCCTCGGCCCGATGGCGGTGGTCCGCGCCGCGCTGCCGCACCTCGTGGACGGCGGCGCGGTGGCGGTGCTCACCGGCGTGGTCGCGGAGCTGCCGCTGGCCGGGATGGGCGCCTACGCCGCGAGCAAGGCCGCCATGGCCTCGTGGCTGGGCTCCCTGCGGCGGGAGCTGCGCTCCCGCCGGATCGCCGTGGTGGACGCCCGCCTGCCCCACATGGACACCGGGCTCGTGGACCGGGCGCTGGCCGGGCTCCCGCCCGCGCTGCCCCCCGGGCACAACGTGGACGAGGTCATCGAGGCCCTCGAGCGCGGCCTCGAGCGCGGGGTCCGCGAGGTCCGGATCGACTGACCCGCCCGGGGCACCCAACACGGGACGGGGACCCGGCGCCTCCTCCGGTCACAGGAGCAGCCGCGGCCAGTCCCTGGTGTCCCGCAGGAGCTGCCGGTCGTGGGTGGTCAGCACCACCGCGGCGGCCGTCGCCGCGAGCGCTTCGGTGAGCTCGTCCACCAGGGCCATCGAGAGGTGGTTCGTGGGCTCGTCCAGCAGCAGCAGGTGGGGCCGGGCGGCGAGCACCCGGGCGAGGTCCAGCCGCCGCCGCTGCCCGGCGGAGAGCTCGGCCGCCGGGCGCTGCCGGTCCCGGGCGTCGAGCAGCCCGAGCTCGGACAGCGGCAGCACCTCGGACTCGGCCAGCCGCCCGGCGAGCACGAGGCGCACGAGCTCCTGCTCGTACACCTCCTGCGCGGGCCGGGGGTCCGGCCGCGGCCCCTCCTGGGCGAGCAGGCCGATCCGCAGCCCGGGGGCGGCCGTGCGGGAGCCGGCGTCGGGCACCAGCTCACCGGCGAGGACCCGCAGCAGGGTGGACTTGCCGGCCCCGTTGGGGCCCCGGACCACCAGCCGGTCCCCGGAGCCCAGTGCCGCGTCCACGGGCCGGGGCAGCCGCCCCGCCACTGTGACGGCCTGCGCCCGCACCAGCCCGGCGCCGGGCAGCGCCGGCAGCTCGGGCACGGACAGGACCAGGGGCGGCTCGGGGACGTCCACCCGGTGCCGGTCGAGCTCCTCCTGCCGGCGGTGCACCGAGCGCACCAGCCCGGGGGCGCGGGTGGCGCGGGTGTGCTTGCCCGTGCCCTTCTCCGGTCGCCACCCGTCGACCAGCCGGGCCCGGGCGCGGGCCAGGTCGTCGCCGAGCCGGGCGTGCTCGGCCAGCTGCTCCTGGTGGTCGCGCAGCCACCGCGAGCGCTCGGCGGTCCGTCCGGCCCGCCAGCCGGCCAGCCCGCCGCCGTACCAGCGCGGACGGCCGTCCCGGCTGGGGTCGAGGTCCAGGACGGTGTCCACCACCTGGGCCAGCAGCCGCCGGTCGTGGCTGACCAGGACCACGCCGCCGCGGAACTCCCGCAGCGCCGCGCCCAGGTGCGCCAGTCCCCCGGCGTCGAGGTGGTTGGTCGGCTCGTCGAGCAGCAGGAGGTCGTGGACCGTGCCCAGCAGGCAGGCCAGGCGCACGCGGTAGCGCTGGCCCACGGAGAGGGTGGCGAGCACGCGGGAGCGGTCGGTCACCGCGCCCAGGGCCTGGAGGGCGAGGTCCACCCGCCGGTCGGCGTCCCAGGCGTCGAGGGCCTGGGCGTCCGCCAGGGCCCGGGCGTAGGCCTCGTCGGCGCCGGGGGCACCGGCGGCCAGGGCGCGGGCGGCGTCCTGCACCCCGGTCACCGTGGCGTGCTCGGCGGCGAGCTCGAGGTCGAGGAGGTCGCCCACGGTGGCCTCGACGGGCACGGGCAGCTCCTGGTCCACCACCGCCAGCGTCCCGGTGCGGCGCACCGTGCCCGCGTCCGGGGCGAGGGCGCCGGAGAGCACGCCCAGCAGCGAGGTCTTGCCGCGGCCGTTCTCCCCCACCACCCCCAGGCGGGTGGTGGAGGTGACGGTGAGGTCGAGTCCGTCGAGCACGACCCGGGGACCGCGGCGCAGGCGGAGCCCCGTGGCGACCAGCTGGGTCTGCTCGCCCGCGGGCAGGGAGGGACGGTGGGCGGGGACGGTGGACATGCTTCCTCCGGGCTGCGGAGCCGCGCGGGCCGGGCTCCTGGTCTGGGGACGGGTGGGCAGGGCGGACACCCGCCGCGGCGAGTGCGGCGGCGGGCGGGCGGGTCCCGTCAGCGGAAGAAGTGGTGATGCATGGTGGACCCAGGATAGGCCGGGATCAGTTCCGGGGCGAGGCCGTCGGCCCGTCGCGCAGCACCCCGGCCGTCAGCGCCGCGACCAGGGCGAAGACCGGCACCACCACGAGGGCGGCCCGCAGCCCCACGGCGTCGGAGAGCACCCCGATGGCCGGGGACAGGCTCAGGAAGCTGATCCGCATCAGCCAGCTGACCAGGGCCAGGCCGGTCCCGGTGCGCAGGCCCGGGATGTCGTCCGCGGCGTGGAAGGCGGCGGGCACGAGGGTCGCGCAGCCGAGGCCGGCCACCGCGAAGCCGGCCACTCCCACGGCCGGGACCGGGACCGGGGCGAGCACCACCACGAGCAGGCCGAGCGCGCTCAGGGCGGCGCCGGCCCGGGCCACGGCGACCCGCCCCCAGCGGTCGGTCAGGGGGTCCCCGAGCACCCGGCCCACGAACTGGGCGGCCATCAGCGCCACCAGCCCCAGCCCGGCGGTGGCCAGCGGGGCGCCCAGCTCGGCGTTGAGGTAGACCGCCGACCAGTTCATCCCGGCGTCCTCCACCATGACCCCCGACATCGCGATCACGGCCACGGGCAGGAGACTGACGACGACGATGCGCCCCGCCGACCGGTGCCCGGTGTCCCGCGGCCGGTCCGGCGCGGCGCCCACCGGGTCCCCCGGCGTCCCGGCGTCCCCGGCGTCCCGGGTGCCGGGCTCCGCCGGGAGGTCCACCGTGCGCAGGGCCGTGCCCTCGGCCGGGGTCAGGGCGGAGCGCAGCGCCAGCAGGGCGACCGCGCTCCACACGAGCCCGCTCACCGGCAGGTGCCACGCGAGCGGGACGCCGAGGGCGAGCGCTGCGGCGCCCATCAGCCCGCCGAGCACCGCGCCCAGGCTCCACAGGGCGTGCAGGGAGTTGATGATCGAGCGGCCCCGGGCCCGCTGCACCTCCATCCCCTGGGCGTTCTGCGCGGTGTCCACGTGGGCGTCGAGCGCCCCGCCCAGGAACATGGCCGCGAGGAACACGACCGCCCCGGCCTGCGTGCCGGCGCCCAGGCCGGCGCCGGCCCCGGCGGCGGCCAGGCACCCGGAGAGCAGCACGGTGCCCAGGGCCGCGACCCGCCCGGAGCCGAGGCGGCGGATGGCCCGGGCCGGGAGGGCGCCCACCAGGATCGCCCCGAGCGGGAACGCCACCACGAGGAACCCGTACAGGGTGTTGGAGAGCCCGAACGCCTCCTTGACCTCCGGCAGGCGGGGCAGGAGGTTCGCGTAGAGGGCGCCGTTGGTGAGGAAGAAGGCGGACACCGCGATCCGGGCGCGCCGGACCCGTGCGGGATCGGAGGGGGTGCTCTGGGAGGTCACGCCCTGAACTCTAGGGGTCTGCCGTCCCCATGCGGGCACCGCCCGGCCGGAAAGCCCTCTACCGTGGACCCATGAGCACCCCACCCGTCATCAGCGCCCGGGGGCTGAGCAAGAGCTTCCGCGGCCCCGGCGGCCGCACCGTCGAGGCGGTGCGCGACCTGACCATGGACGTGGCGCCGGGGACGCTGACCGCGTTCCTGGGGCCCAACGGCGCCGGCAAGTCCACGTCCCTGCGCATGCTCACCACGCTGCTGCGGCCCACCGGCGGCACCGCCGCCGTGTGCGGGTTCGACGTCGCCCGGCAACCGGCCGAGGTGCGCGCCCGCATCGGCTACATCGGGCAGAAGAACGGGGCCGGGCAGTACCAGCGGGTCGGCGACGAGCTGCTCAGCCAGGGCGCCCTCTACGGGCTGGGCCGGGCGGAGACCCGGCGCCGGGTGGACGAGCTGGTGGAGGCGCTCGGCCTCGGGGAGCTCGTCCGCCGGCCCACGATGAAGCTCTCCGGCGGCCAGCGCCGGCGCGTGGACATCGCCCTGGGCCTGATCCCCGGCCCCCAGCTGCTCTTCCTCGACGAGCCCACGACCGGGCTGGACCCGCAGTCCCGGGCGAACCTGTGGGAGCACATCCTCGAGCTGCGCCGGCGCTACGGGTCCACCCTGTTCCTCACGACCCACTACCTGGACGAGGCGGACCAGTTCGCCGAGCGGGTCATGGTCGTGGACCGGGGCCGGATCATCGCCGACGACACCGCGTCCCGGCTCAAGAGCGACCTCGCCGGCGACCGGATCACCCTGACCGTGGACGCCGCCCCGGACGCGGCGACGGCGGCGGTCCGGGCCGCGGCCCGCGCCGCCGGGGCCGCCGGCGCCGAGCCGGAGGCGACCGCGGCCGGGAGGGGCACGCGCGTCGTCGTGGCCGTCGAGCACGGCGAGCGCGTGCTGCCGGGCCTGCTCCTGGAGCTCGACCGGCACGGCCACCCGGCGCGGACCGCCGAGCTCGCCCGCCCCACCCTCGACGACGTCTTCCTGCGGCTCACCGGACGGAGCCTGCGCGAGGAGGACCCGGGCCCGCCCGGGACCGACCCGGCCGCCGAGGCCCCGGGCGTGGGAACGGCCCCGTGACCGCCGTCCCGCCGCCCCGCGGCCCGTCCGGCGGCACCGGCGGTGGTGCCCAGGCCCGCCCCGCCGGCGTGCTGCACGACTCCGTCAGCGTCTTCGTCCGCGAGCTGCGCCCGGTGGTCCGCGACCCGTTCAGCGTGGTGTTCTCGCTCCTGCAGCCGCTGATGTTCCTGGCGTTCTTCGGCCCGCTCCTGGGCGGGACCACCGGGCTGCCCCTCGACCAGGCCTTCCAGTGGTTCGTGCCGGGCATCGTGGTGATGATCGCGCTGTTCGGCACCGCGATGACCGGGTCGAACCTGCTGTTCGAGATCCAGTCCGGGGCGCACGAGCGGATGCTCGTGGCCCCGGTGACCCGCTCGTCCCTCATGGTGGGGCGGGCGTGCAAGGAGATGGTGCCGCTGGTCCTGCAGGCGCTGGTGCTCTGCGGGGTGGCCGCGCTCTTCGGCTTCCGCCCGTCCCTGCCCGGGATGGTGCTGGGCCTGGGGATCCTCGCGGTCTTTGGGGTGGGGCTGGGCGCGCTGAGCTACGCCCTGGCCATCGTCTCGAGGAACCGGGACTGGATGTTCTGGACCGTGCAGCAGGGGCTGCTGTTCCCGCTCATGCTGCTCTCCGGGATGCTCCTGCCGCTCGAGGCCGGCCCCCGCTGGATGCAGGTGCTCTCCCGGTTCGATCCGCTCACCTACATGGTCGACGCCGAACGGGCCCTGTTCAACGGCCGGTTCGGCGACCCCTCCGTGGCGGCCGGCGCGCTCGCGGCGGCCGTGCTGGCCGCCCTGGGGCTGGCCGTGGGGATCCGCGCGATGCGCCACAGCGTCTGAGACCCCCCGGCCGGGTGCCGCGGCGCCGGCCCGGCGCCGCTCACAGCCACTTCTTCCACTTGAACACCCCGTAGAGCACCAGGCCCATGCCGAGCATGGCCAGCAGCGCGAACGGATAGCCCAGCGGCCACTCGAGCTCCGGCATGTGCTCGAAGTTCATGCCGTACACCGTGCCCACCAGGGTGGGGGCGAAGAGGATGGCCGCCCAGGAGGAGATCCGCTTGACCTCCTCGCTCTGCGCCAGGGCGGACTCGGTGAGCCGCTGCATCTCGTCGTTCTGCCGCTGCCCCACGAGGGTGGCGTGCACCGTGAGGGCGTTCTGCAGCAGCGCCCGGAACGCGTCGGCGCGGTCCGCGGCGCGGATGGCGTGGTCCTGGACGTCCCGCAGCCGGGTCTGCAGCTCCGCGTCCAGGGCGTACTTCTCGGAGCCGCGCTGCAGGGCGTCGAGCATGTGCACCAGCGGGTGCACGGCGCGCTGGAACTCGATGACCTCACGGGAGAGCTCGTAGATGCGGCGGGACACGTCCTGGTCCGCGGCGAAGATCTCGTCCTCGATCTCGTCGATGTCGTTCTCCAGCCCCGCCAGGACGGGCAGGTAGCGGTCGACCACCTCGTCGAGGATCCCGTAGAGCACCGCCTGCGGGCCCATCCGCAGCAGCTCCGGCGAGGTCTCCAGCCGGTGGCGCACCGCGGCCAGGTCGGGGGACTCGGCGTGCCGGACGGTGACCACGAAGTCGGCGCCCACGAAGACGTGCAGCTCCCCGAACTCGACCTTCTCCACGTCGTCCAGGTAGCGGGCCGGGCGCAGCACCACGAAGAGGGTGTCCCCGTAGCGCTCCAGCTTGGCGCGCTGGTGGCCCTTGAGGGCGTCCTCGACGGCGAGGGGGTGCAGGCCGAACTCCCGGGCCACGGAGTGCACCTCGGCGCTCCCGGGGCGGTAGAGGCCGATCCACGCCATGCCGCCGCGGGCGCGCAGGGCCTCGTAGGTCGCGTCGAGGTCGCGCGGGCTGGAGTCCCGCACCCCGCCCACGTACACCGCGTTGTCCACCAGCGTCACCGCGCACCGCCTTCCGTCCGTTCCGGGTCCCGCCCCATCATGGCAGGACCTGCACGGTCCGCCCGCCCCGGGGCCGGCGGACCGGCACCGGGGCGCCCGGTGCGAGCACTTTGGGCCCGGCGGGACCGGCCCGGTCAGGCCACGGTGAACGTCCGCTCGTGCCACCCGGAGGCCCCGTCCGGGGCCGACGGGGCCTGCTCGGCGGTCTGCACGGCCCCGTCCCGGTCCACCGCCCGCACCCGGGCGGTGTGCCGGCCGCCGGGCAGCTCGGTGCGCAGCACCCACTGCCGCCAGGTGTCGTCGGAGGGCACCGCGCCCAGGTCCGCCTCCTGCCAGGGCCCGCCGTCCACGCTGACCTGCACGGCGGCGATCCCGGTGTCCTGGGCCCAGGCCGTGCCGGCGAGGACGACCGGTCCGGCGTCCACGCGGTCCCCGTCCCGGGGCACCTCGATCCGGGAGGCGGTCTTGATCGGCCCGCGCGCCGACCAGCCGCGCGGGGTCCAGTAGCCCTCGTCGCGGTCGAAGCGGGTGACCTTCAGTTCCACCAGCCACTTGGTGGCGGAGACGTAGCCGTAGAGGCCGGAGACCACCATCCGCACCGGGTAGCCGTGCTCGAACGGCAGGGGCTCCCCGTTCATGGTCACCGCCAGCAGGGCGTCGCGGCCCGGGTCCAGCAGCGCCTCGAGCGGGGTCCCGGCGGTGAACCCGTCCTGCGAGGTGGAGAGCACCATGTCGGCGCCCGGCTGCACGCCGGCCTCGGCGAGCAGCTCCCGGAGGGGCACGCCCGTCCACACCGCGTTGCCCACCAGGTCCCCGCCCACGGGGTTGGACACGCACGCCAGCGTCACGGCGCGCTCGAGCAGCGCCCGGCCGGTGAGGTCCTGGAAGCGCAGCGTCAGCTCCCGGTCGACCATGCCGTGGATCCGCAGCTCCCACTCGGCCACGTCGATCCGGGGCACGGCCAGGGCGGTGTCGATGCGGTAGAAGTCGTCGGCGGGGGTCAGCCACGGCTGCGCCCCCGGCACCCCCAGGTCCGTGCCGACGGGGATCGCCTCCCGCGCCGCAGGGGCGGGGATCCGCAGCATCTCCCGCGCCGCGGGCGCCCGGGCGGCCGCGGCGGAGGCCCAGCGCCCGGCGACCCCGGCCGCCGCGCCGAGCACGGCCACGACCGCGGAGACCCGGACGAAGCCGCGCCGGTCGAGGCCGCCGCGCGCGCCCTCCGGCGCCCCGGCCCGGCGGCCGAGCACCGTGAGGAACAGCGCCCCGGCGGCCGTGCCGGCGACGACGGGGACCGCGTCCGCGGGGGCCGCCCCCGCCCGGGTGAGCACCGCCAGCAGGCCGAGGAGCCCCAGGACGCCCAGCAGCACGGCGCCCATCGGGCGGTTGACGCGCTGGGCGGCCCCGATGCCGGCGCCGAGCCCCACGAGCCCGGCGGTCATGACGAGCAGGAGCACGAGCTTGTCCGCGGTGCCGAACAGGGCGATCGCCGCGTCCTTCACGGGGGCGGGGACGGCGTCCACGACCACCCCGCCCACGGCGGTGAGCGGCGCGCCGACCGGCCCGGTGACCCAGGCCAGCAGCTCCGCCAGCCCCACGGCGAGGGCCGTCGCGGCCACGCCGGCCAGGACCCAGGCGCCGGCGGAGCCCCGGCGTCCCGGTCCGGCGTCCGCGCGGGGGGAGGTGGTGGTCATGGGCCCAGCATCCCAGCCGGGCCTGTGCCCCGCCTGGACGGGCGGTCCCGGAGCACTCCGGCGCACCCGCCGGCCCCGGAGGCGGTGGGACCGGGCGCTATCCCGGCTCCCCGGGTGCCATGAGCGCGAAGGACTCCCGGTCCGGGCCCGCCACCACCGCGAGCCGCCCGTAGGCGAACGCGAAGGGCTCCTCCACGACCGATCCGCCGGCGGCGCGCACGCGGTCGACGGCCGCGTCGGCGCTCTCCACCTGGAAGCACACGGACCAGGCCGAGGGCGCGCCCTGCGCGGCGGGGTCCGTCGCGCCGATGCCGCCCGCCGGGCGGTCCCCCCGCGGCACCGTGAACGTGGCGTGGGGGACGCCGTCCCCGCCGGTCTCCTCGTAGTGGTAGCCGAACACGGTCGCGTAGAAGTCGCGGGCGGTGCGGTGGTCGGGCGTGGTGAGGTCGCACCACACCACGGCGCCGGGGACGTCGACGGCCTCGAAGCCGGTGTGCGTCCCGGACTGCCACAGCCCGAAGACGGCTCCGGTCGGGTCCCGCCAGACGCCCGTGCGGCCGAGCGCACCGATCTCCGTGGGTCCGGCCAGCTGCGTGCCCCCGGCGTCCCGGACCCGCCGCGCGCCCAGCTCGATCCGGTCCACGGCCAGGTGCACCAGCCACCCGGGGGCCGCACCGGCGCGGCCCGGGTCCGCGGGGCACAGTCCGGCCACCCGGGCCCCGTCCACGAGGGCGTTGCGGCAGCCGCCGTGCTCGGGCTGCGGGTCGTCGTACCGCCAGCCGAGGACCTGCCGGTAGAACTCCTGCGTCCGGGCCGGGTCGGAGGCCGCCAGCTCCGTCCAGCAGGGTGTCCCCGGAGGCCACGGCTCGGTGTGCTGCGTCATCACCGGCTCCTTCCGACACGGCCAGGGTACGCCGGACCCCGCACGCCCCACCGCCCCCGCCCGGGGATCGTTACCCACCCGTCCCCGTCCCGCTCCTCCCCTCCGGTCGCACCCTCCGGTCACGGGGTCGCGGGTCGCGGACGTGGGCCGCGCGGGCGGGCGCGGTGGACGACGTCCGCCACCGCGGGGGCATGATGGGAGCGGACCGTCGTCGCCGAACGCCCGGGAGGCCGCCATGACCACGCTGCACGACTTCACCGCGACCACCCTGGACGGGCGCGAGCAGCCGCTGTCCGCCTACGCCGGGAAGGTGGTGCTCGTGGTCAACACCGCGAGCCGGTGCGGGTTCACGCCGCAGTACGAGGGCCTCGAGCAGCTGTGGCGCGGCTTCGCGCAGGAGGGCTTCGTGGTGCTCGGCTTCCCCTGCGACCAGTTCGGCCACCAGGAGCCGGGCACCGAGGAGGAGATCGCCGACTTCTGCAGCCGCAACTACGGCGTCACGTTCCCGATGTTCGCGAAGGTCGACGTCAACGGGCCCGGCGCCCACCCGCTGTGGTCCTGGCTGCGCGGGGAGCGCGGCGGGGTCATGGGCGACGCCGTCAAGTGGAACTTCACCAAGTTCCTGGTGGGCCGGGACGGCCGGGTGATCCGCCGCTTCGCCCCGCGGACCGCGCCGGCCCAGCTGGCCGGCAGCATCGAGTCCGCCCTGGCCCACGACGGGGCGCCCGGCGACGCCGGGTGAGCGGACGGCTCGGCGGGGCGTAGTTCACGAGGGGGGTGTCTCCCGGGCGCGTCCTGGTGTTTCCTGGAGCAGGTGCGCCGCGCCCCGCCGGGACCACCCCCGGGCCGCGCCCGCTGTGCCGATCCGACCGCCAGGAGGAACCGTGCTCGCCGACTTCGCACCCCAGGACGTCCCCGTCCCCGACGGCGTGGTCCACGCCTGCACGGGCGGGGACGGCCCGCCCGTGCTGCTGCTGCACGGCTTCCCGCAGACGCACGCGATGTGGCACGCCGTGGCGCCCGTGCTCGCCGCGGAGTTCACCGTGGTCGCGGCCGACCTGCGCGGCTACGGCCGCTCCCGCACGGACGGCGAGGACTTCACCTTCCGGGCGATGGCCGCCGACCAGGTCCGGCTGATGCGCGCCCTGGGGCACGACCGGTTCCACGTCGTCGGGCACGACCGGGGCGCCCGGACCGCCCACCGCATGGCCTTCGACGCCCCCGGGGCGGTGCTCTCGGTCGCCCTGCTCGACATCCTGCCCACGCTGGAGGTGTGGCGGTCGATGGATGCCTGGCTGGTGCAGAAGTACTACCACTGGGCCTTCCTCGCCCAGGACGGCGGTCTGCCGCAGACCCTGATCGGCCACGACCCCGTCCACTTCGTGCGCGCGACGCTGCAGGGCCTCAGCGGCACCGAGGTCGGGTTCCACCCCGCCGCGCTCGCCGCCTACGAGGAGGCCGCGCGCGACCCGTCCGTGGTCGACGCCTGGTGCCGCGACTACCGCGCCGCGGCCGGACCGGACGTGGAGATCGACCGGGCCGACGAGGACACCCGGCTCGGGCTCCCCGCGCTGGTCCTGTGGGGCGCCCGCGGCAGGGTGGGCGCCCGGGAGGACCCGCTCGAGCTGTGGCGGCGGCACTTCCCCCGGGCCACGGGCCGCGCCGTGGACGCCGGCCACTTCCTCGCCGAGGAGCGGCCGGAGGAGGTCGCGGCGGAGGTCCTGGCGCACCTGCGCGCCGCCGCGGGTCCGGGGAGGCCGCCCGCCCCCTGAGTTCTTCAGCTCACTTACCTTTTCCCGCCGGAGCGCGTAGCGTGGGACGGGCGCGATCCCGACCGACCCCGAACACCCGAAGGAGCGCGACCCATGAAGGCACTCGTGTGGCACGGCGAGGGCGACATCCGCCTCGACACCGTGGACGACCCCTCGATCCGGGACCCGAACGACGCGATCGTGCGGATCACGCGCAGCGCGATCTGCGGCACCGACCTGCACTTCGTCCGCGGCACCATGGCCGGCATGCGCGAGGGCACGATCCTGGGCCACGAGGCCGTCGGCGTGGTCGAGGAGGTCGGGGCCGCGGTGCGCGGCCTGTCCCCCGGGGACCGGGTGATCGTGTGCTCCACCATGTCCTGCGGGGTGTGCCGCTACTGCCGGGCCGGCCAGACCGCCCAGTGCGACGTGGCCAACCCCAACGGCCCGGCCGCCGGCACCTGCTTCTTCGGCGGCCCCGCCCCCACCGGTCCCGTGGACGGGCTGCAGGCCGAGTACGCCCGCGTCCCGTGGGCGTCCAACACCCTGATCCCGATCCCGGACAACGTCTCCGACGACGACGCGATCCTGCTCTCCGACATCTTCCCCACCGCCTGGTTCGGCGCCGAGCTCGCCGGGATCCGGCGCGGGGACACGGTGGCCGTCTACGGCGCCGGGATCGTGGGACAGCTGGCGATCGCGGCCGCCTACCGTCAGGGCGCGGGCCGGGTGTGGGCGGTCGACGGCGTGCAGACCCGGCTGGTCAAGGCCCTGGAGCAGAACGCCGAGGTCATCGACTTCAACGCCGAGGACCCGGTGGAGGCGATCCTGGACGCCACCATGGGCGTGGGCGTGGACGCCGTGATCGAGGCCGTGGGGGTCGACGCCCAGCGGCCCACCGGCGGACCGGCCGCGCAGAAGTACGCCGCGCGCGCCGAGCAGTTCGACGCCGAGGTGGCCCAGACCGCCCCGCGGACCAACGTCCGGGGCGAGAACTGGGTGCCGGGCAACGCCCCGTCCCTGTCGGCCGAGTGGGCGGTGCAGTCCGTGGCGAAGTACGGGCGGATCGGCATGATCGGCGTGTTCTCCCCGGACCTGACGTCCTTCCCCATCGGGGCCGCCACCAACAAGAACCTCACCATTCGGGCCGGCAACTGCGACCACCGCTCGGTGACCCCGCCCCTGCTGGACCTCGTCGCGGCCGGCCTGTTCGACCCGGCGCCCTTCGTCACCCAGCGCGAGCCGCTCAAGGACGTGGTCGACGCGTACCTGAGCTTCGACCGCCGCGACGAGGGCTGGCTCAAGACCGTGCTCAGCACCCCGTGACCCCCCACCTGTCCGTCCCACACATCACCCACCGAAGGAGCAGCAGCATGCGCAAGATCCTCTTCATGGTCGGCACCGCCGTCCTCAGCCGCGTCATGGCGAAGCGGCGCGAGAACAGGACCGGCCGCCGCTAGACGGCCGTGCCCGTCGCGGTCCCGGCAGGGCGCCGCGGCGCGGATCGACGGACGGGCCCGCCCGGCATGCCACCGGGCGGGCCCGTCCGTCGTCGCGCGCCCCTACTTCAGGGCGTTGGCGGCCCGCCGCTTGTTGAAGACGTCGAAGCCGACGGCGAGCAGCAGCACCAGACCCTTGATGAACTGCTGGTAGTCGATGCCCACGCCCATGAGGGACATGCCGTTGTTGAGCACACCCATGATCAGGCCGCCGGTGATGGCGCCGATGATCGTGCCCACGCCGCCGGTCACGGCGGCGCCGCCGATGAAGGCCGCGGCGATCGCGTCCAGCTCGAAGAGGTTTCCGGCGCCCGGACCGGCAGAGTTGAGCCGGCCGGTGAACACCAGCCCGGCCAGGGCGGCCAGCACCCCCATGTTGACGAAGAGCAGGAAGTCCACGCGCTTGGTGTTCACGCCGGACAGCTGGGCCGCCTGGAGGTTGCCGCCGCGGGCGTAGACGTGCCGGCCGAAGACGGTCCGGTTCATGACCGCGCTGTAGGCGACCACCAGCACCCCGAGCACCACGAGCACGATCGGGGTGCCGCCGCGGGAGCTGGCGAGCAGGAAGGTCAGCCCCAGGATGACGACGACGCCGAAGACCAGCCGGGTGAGGAACCAGGCGCGGGGCTCGTCGTCCAGGCCGAGCTTGGCCCGGGTGGAGCGGCCGCGCAGCTGGCTGACGACCAGCAGGGCCGTGGCGAACAGGCCAAGGCCCACCGTGGTCCAGTCCAGGAGGTTGGTCTCGGGCGGGAACAGACCCGGGAACAGGGACCCGCCGCCCAGCTGGCGGTACTCCTGGGGGAACCCGGTGATGCGCTGGTTCTCGAGCACGATCTGGGTCAGGCCGCGGAAGACGAGCATGCCCGCGAGGGTGACGATGAAGGCCGGGATGCCGATGTAGGCCACCCAGAAGCCCTGCCAGGCCCCCACGAGGGCGCCGACCGCGAGGGAGGCCACCAGGGCCACCCACCACGGCAGGCTCCAGTCCCGGATCATGATCCCGGACATGGCCCCCACGAACGCGGCCACGGAGCCCACCGAGAGGTCGATGTGGCCGGCCACGATGATCATGACCATCCCGATGGCCAGCAGCAGGATGTAGCTGTTCTGGACGATGATGTTGGAGACGTTGTCCGGCTGGAGCAGGGCGCCGCCCGTGAGCACCTGGAACAGCGTCACGATGACCAGCAGGGCCAGGAAGATGCCGATCTGGCGCAGCCGGCTGGTGAGGAACCGCCCGGCGTCGGCCACGGTCGAGGCCTTCTTCGGGCCCCTGGGGCTGAGGACCCGGTCCTCGTCGGCGAGGGTGGAAACCATGGTCAGTCCTTCTCCTTGGTCATGTGCTGCATGAGTCGTTCGGGGGTGGCCTCGGCGATGGGCACCTCGGCGGTGATCCGGCCCTCGGCGAGCGTGTAGATGCGGTCGCAGATCCCCAGGAGCTCCGGCAGCTCGGAGGAGATCACGAGGACGGCTTTGCCCTGCGCGGCCAGCTGGTTGATGATCGTGTAGATCTCGTACTTCGCGCCCACGTCGATGCCGCGCGTCGGCTCGTCGAGGATGAGCACGTCCGGGTCGGCGAACATCCACTTGGACAGCACGACCTTCTGCTGGTTGCCGCCGGAGAGCTTGCCGGTGACGGCCGCCACGGACGGCGCCTTGATGTTCATGCTCTTCCGGTAGTCCTGGGCGACCAGCGTCTCGCGGCCGCCGTCCACCCAGCCTCTGGAGGCCAGCTTGGGCAGGGCGGCGGCGGAGATGTTCCGCTTGATGTCGTCGATGAGGTTGAGCCCGTAGCGCTTGCGGTCCTCCGTGGCGTAGGCGATGCCGTGCCGGATGGCCTCCTGCACGGTCCGGCAGCTGATCTCCCGGCCGTTCTTGTACAGGGTCCCGGTGATACCGGACCCGTAGCTGCGCCCGAAGATGCTCATCGCCAGCTCGGTCCGCCCGGCGCCCATGAGCCCGGCGATCCCGACGATCTCGCCGGCCCGCACGGACAGGTGCGCGTCGTCCACGACGACCCGGGTGTGCTCCTGGGGGTGGTGCACCGTCCAGTGCTCCACGCGCAGCACCTCCTCCCCGATCGCGGGGGTCCGCTCCGGGTACCGGTTGGTGAGCTCACGCCCGACCATGCCCTTGATGATCCGGTCCTCGGTGACCGACCCGTCGTGCAGGCTGAGGGTCTCGATGGTCCGGCCGTCGCGCAGGATGGTCACCGAGTCCGCGATCGCCCGGATCTCGTTGAGCTTGTGGCTGATGATGATGCAGGTGATGCCGTCCTCCCGCAGCCCGCGGACGAGGCCGAGCAGGTGCGCGGAGTCCTCGTCGTTGAGCGCGGCGGTGGGCTCGTCGAGGATCAGCAGCTTCACGTCCTTGGACAGCGCCTTGGCGATCTCCACGAGCTGCTGCTTGCCCACCCCGATGTCCCCGGCCCGGGTGACCGGGTTCAGGTCCAGGCCCACGCGCCGGAGCAGCTCGGCGGCCCGGACGTTGGTCTCGTTCCAGTCGATGAACCCGCGGGCGGCGCGCTCGTTGCCCAGGAAGATGTTCTCGGCCACGGACAGGAACGGGGACAGCGCCAGCTCCTGGTGGATGATCACCACGCCGCTGCGCTCGCTGTCCTTGATGTCGCGGAAGGAGACGGTCTGCCCGTCCAGGACGATGTCGCCCTCGTAGGTGCCGTGCGGGTAGACGCCGGAGAGCACCTTCATGAGGGTGGACTTGCCGGCGCCGTTCTCCCCGCAGATCGCATGCACCTCACCGCGGGCGACGGCGAGGTTGACGTCCTGCAGCGCCTTGACGCCGGGGAAGGACTTGCTGATCCGGCGCATCTCGAGCACGTGCTCGCTCATGCGGGTCTCCTTGTCTGGGTCTGGAGTGGTGGAGGGCTGGGGTGGTCGGGGCGGGACCGGCCGGGCGGAGGGGCCGCCCGGCCGGTCCGGGCTCCTACTCGAGCTCCGAGGCCTCGTAGTAGCCGCTGTCCACGAGGACCTCCTGGTAGTTGTCCTTCGTGACGATCTGGGACTCCAGCAGGTAGGCGGGGACGACTTTCACGCCGTTGTCGTAGGTCTCCTCGTCGTTGACCTCCGGTTCCTCGCCCTTCATCAGGGAGTCGACCATCACGACCGCGCGCTCGCCGAGCTCGCGCACGTCCTTGAAGATCGTGGAGTACTGCTCGTCGTTGACGATCGACTTCACGGAGCCCACCTCGGCGTCCTGCCCGGTCACCACCGGCAGCTCGTCCTTGGCGTAGCCGCCGGAGCGCAGGGCGGAGATGATCCCGATCGACAGCCCGTCGTAGGGGGAGAGCACGCCGTCGAGCTGCTCGCCGCCGCCCACGGTGATGAGGTCCTCCATGCGGTCCTGGGCGGTGTCCGGCAGCCAGCGCAGGATGGCGGCCTGGTCGAAGTCGGTCTGCCCGCTGGGCACGTTGAGGGTGCCGTCGTCCAGGTAGGGCTTGAGGGTGTCCATGGCGCCGTTCCAGAAGAAGGTGGCGTTGTTGTCGTCGGGGCTGCCGGCGAAGAGCTCCACGTTGAACGGGCCCTTCTCCCCGGTCGGCTCGCCGTTCTCGTCGAGGATCCCCAGGCCGGTGAGCAGCGAGGTGCCCTGCTGCACGCCCACCTCGTAGTTGTCGAAGGTCGTGTAGTAGTCCACCGTGTCGGACTCGTTGATGAGCCGGTCGTAGGCGATCACGGGGATGTCCTGGGACTCCGCGGTGTCGAGCACGCTGGTGAGCGTGGTGCCGTCGATCGAGGCGATCACCAGGGCCTTCGCCCCGCCGTTGATCATGTTCTCGATCTGGGAGATCTGGGTGGGGATGTCGTCGTTGGCGTACTGCAGGTCCACCTCGTAGCCGAGCTCCTCGAGCTGCGCCTTGACGTTCTCGCCGTCGGCGATCCAGCGCTCGGACTGCTGGGTGGGCATGGCCACCCCGATCCGGGCGCCCTCGTTGGAGCCCTCCTCCCCGCCGCCGCCGCGGCTGCCGCCGCAGGCGCTGAGGCCCAGGACGAGGGTCAGTGCGGTCGCCCCGGTGAGGGCCCGCTGCAGGTGGGTCTTCGCGGTCATGGTCGTGCCTTTCGTCGGTCCGGCCCCCGGTCGGAGGTCCGTGATGGTCCGTGATGGTCCGTGATGGTCCGTGATGGTCCGTGATGGTCCGTGGAACGGTGGTGCGGGTGTGGCGGAGCCGGTCAGAGCGTCTGGGCGAGGCGGTAGTACGCGGCGTTCCAGCGCACCTCGCGCTGGAACTCCCGCAGGGTCGTGGAGTCGTCGATGAGCAGCAGCTCGGTGCCGGTGATCTCGGCGAAGTCGCGGATCACGTCCGCGCCCACGGCCGTGCTGAGCACCGTGTGGTGGGCGGCCCCGGCGGTGAGCCAGGCCGCGGCCGAGGTCGCGAGGTCCGGCTGCGGGCGCCACACCGCGCGGGCCACCGGCAGGTGCGGCAGCGGGGCGTCCGGGGGGACGACCTCGACGGTGTTGGCCGTGAGCCGGAACCGGTCGCGCATGTCGGACATCGCCACGACCACTCCCGGCCCGGCGTCGGTGTCGAACACCAGGCGCACCGGGTCCTCCTTCCCGCCGATGCCCAGCGGGTGCACCTCGAGGGAGGGCCGGGCCGTGGTGAGGGTCGGGCAGATCTCCAGCATGTGGGCGCCGAGGATCTTCTCCTCGCCGGGGACCAGGTGGTAGGTGTAGTCCTCCATGAGGGAGGCGCCCCCGGGCAGCCCGGCGCCCATCACCTTCGCGGCCCGCACCAGCAGCGCCGTCTTCCAGTCGCCCTCCGCGCCGAACCCGTAGCCGCGGGCCATGAGCCGCTGCACGGCCAGGCCCGGCAGCTGGCGCAGCCCGCCGAGGTCCTCGAAGTTCGTGGTGAAGGCGCCGAAGCCGCCCTCCTCGAGGAACTGGAGCAGCCCCAGCTCCTGCCGGGCCCCGTAGCGCAGGGACTCGTGGCGCTCGCCGCCGCGCCGCAGCTCGGAGGCCACGTCGTAGAGCTCCTCGTACTCGGCGACGAGCTCGTCCACGCGGTCCTCGGCCTGGGCGTCCACCACGGCCACGAGGTCGTTGACCCCCCACGTGTTCACGGAGACCCCGAAGCGCAGCTCGGCCTCCGTCTTGTCACCCTCGGTCACGGCGACGTTGCGCATGTTGTCCCCGAAGCGGGCGACCCGCAGCCCCTGGATCGCGGCCCGGCCGGCGCAGGCGCGCTGCCAGGCGGCGATCTGCCCGGTGACCTCGGGGTGCGAGGCGTGGCCCACCACGGTCTTGCGCGGGACGTCGAGCCGGGTCTGGATGTAGCCGAACTCCCGGTCCCCGTGCGCGGCCTGGTTGAGGTTCATGAAGTCGAAGTCGATCTCGCCCCAGGGCAGCTCGACGTTGATCTGGGTGTGCAGGTGCAGCAGCGGCGTGCGCAGCGCGTCCAGGCCCGTGATCCACATCTTGGCGGGGCTGAAGGTGTGCATCCACGCGATCACGCCGATCACGTGGTCCTCGGCGTTGGCCTCCAGCGCGGTGCGGCGGATCGAGGCGGCGTCCTTGAGGACGGGCTTCCACACCACGCGGACCGGCAGTCCGGCGTCGTCGAGCATCCCGACGATCGCGCGGGACTGCTCGGCCACCTGGCGGAGCGTCTCCTCGCCGTAGAGGTCCTGGCTGCCGGTGAGGAACCAGACCTCGTAGGGCTCAAGAGTGGTGCTGAGAGGGCTCAAGGGAGTGCGCTCCTGGGGTCGAAGTGGCGGCGGGCTGCTGCCCGTAGACGTTCTGGTACCGGTCGAACAGCGAGTCGACGTGGCGGGGCTCGATGGGCAGCGGCTCGCCCAGCTGGCGGGACAGGTGCACGGTGCGCGCGACGTCCTCGAGCATGGCGGCGGCCTTGACGGCGTCGCGGGCGTCCTTGCCGATCGTGAAGGGGCCGTGGTTGCGCATCAGCACCGCGCGGGAGCGGTGCCCGGAGAGGGTCTCCACGATGCCGCGGCCGATCGAGTCGTCGCCGATGATCGCGAAGGGCCCCACGGGGATCTCCCCGCCGAACTCGTCCGCCATGGCCGTGAGGACGCAGGGGACGGGCTCCCCGCGGGCGGCCCACGCCGTGGCGTAGGGCGAGTGGGTGTGCACCACTCCCCCGACCTCGGGCATGTGCCGGTACACGTAGGCGTGGGCGGCGGTGTCGCTGGAGGGCGAGCGCTCCGCGCCCGGGGTGCCGGGCACGGGGCGGCCGTCGAGGTCGCAGAGGATCAGCTTCTCGGGACCGAGCTCGTCGTAGCTCACGCCGCTGGGCTTGATGACGAAGAGGTCGGCGCCGGGGACCCGGCCGGAGACGTTGCCGGCGGTCCACACCACGAGGCCGTAGCGCACCAGCTCGGCGTGCAGGTCGGCGACCTCCTGCCGGATCCGGGCCACGCGCTCCTCGAGCTCGGGCGTCAGGGTGTTCATGCGGAGACCTCCTGGGTGGATCGGACGTGGCGGCGCAGCGCCTTGAGCCGGCGCATGACGTCGTTGCCGCCGCGGCCGAAGTGGTCGTGCAGCGCGGTGTACTCCGCGTACAGCGCCGAGTAGGCCTCGGTGCGGGCGGGATCGGGGGTGTACGCGGCGTGCTCGAGCCGGCCCATCGCCCCGGCGGCGGCCCGGACGTCGGGATAGGCGCCGGCGGCCACGGCGGCGTGGATCGCGGAGCCGAGGGCGGGGCCCTGGTCGCTGCCGATGACGGAGATGGGCATGCCCAGCACGTCCGCGTAGATCTGCATCAGGAACGCGTTCTTGATCAGCCCGCCGGCCGCCACGAACTCGGTGACGGGGATCCCCGAGGCCGCGAAGGTCTCGACGATGGTGCGGGTGCCGAAGGCCGTGGCCTCCAGCAGCGCCCGGTAGACCTCGTGGGGGCGGGTGGCGAGGGTGAGGCCCACGAGCAGCCCGGAGAGCTCGTGGTCCACGAGCACCGAGCGGTTGCCGGACTGCCAGTCCAGGGCCACGAGACCGTGGGCGCCCACCGGCTCGCGGCTCGCCTGCTCGGTGAGCAACTCGTGCACGCTCAGTCCGCGGGCGGCGGCCTCCTCGCGGAGGGGGCCGGGCACGAAGTGGGTGGTGAACCAGCCGAAGATGTCCCCCACCCCGGACTGGCCGGCCTCGTAGCCGTAGAGCCCGTCGATGATCCCGCCGTCCACCACGCCGCACATGCCGGGGACCTCCCGCAGGGTGTCCGAGCTCATGACGTGGCAGGTGGAGGTGCCCATGATCGCGACCATCTGCCCCGGGGCGGTGGCCCGGGCGGCCGGGGCGCACACGTGGGCGTCGACGTTGCCGACCGCCACCGCGACGCCGGCCGGGAGACCCGTCCACGCGGCCGCCTCGGCGCTGAGCGTACCGGCCGCGGCGCCGAGGGCGCCCACGGGGTGGTCGACCTTCTCCTCGGCGAAGCCGGCGAAGTCCGGGTTCAGCGCGGCCAGGAAGTCCCGGTCCGGGTACTGCCCGTCCTGCAGGATGCCCTTGTAGCCGGCCGAGCAGGCGTTGCGCACGTAGCTGCCGGTGAGCTGCCACACGATCCAGTCCGCGGCCTCCACCCAGTGGTCCATCCGGTGGTAGAGCTCGGGGTCCTCCTCGAGCAGCTGCAGGCCCTTGGCGAACTCCCACTCGCTGGAAATCAGCCCGCCGTAGCGGGGCAGCCACCGCTCCCCCCGCCGGGCGGCGAGCTCGTTGATGCGGTCCGCCTGGGCCTGGGCGGCGTGGTGCTTCCACAGCTTCACGTAGGCGTGCGGGCGCTCCGCCAGCCCGGGCAGCTCGTTGAGGGGCGTGCCGTCGGCCACCACGGGGACCATGGTGCACGCGGTGAAGTCGGTGCCGACGCCCACCACGGCGGCCGGGTCCACGCCGGCGGCGCGCACCGCCGCGGGCACCGCCTGCCGCAGCACCTCGACGTAGTCGGCGGGCACCTGCAGGGCCCACTCGGGCGGGAGGGGGGCGCCCGTGGCGGCCAGCACGGTGTCCATCACGCCGTGCCGGTACTCGTGCACCGCGGAGCCCAGCTCGGCGCCGTCGTGCACCCGCACGACCACGGCGCGCCCGGAGAGGGTGCCGTAGTCGACGCCGACGACGTATGTGGGGGTGGTGCTGCTCTGGCTCACGGGAGACCTCGTTGTCGCTCGAGCCGTCCGGCCCGGACCCGGCGGCCACCGGCCTCCGGACCCGAATGTGAACGGTCACATCTGCATGTCCGGGACAACGTACAACGTCCCGGAGTGAGGTGCACCACAGTGACGCATAACGTTTTGGTAACGGCCGCGTCCGGGGCGTCAGGCGGGAGGGGGTGCCGTGGAGCGGCGCAGCACGAGCTCGGGCACCACGTCCCCGGCCCGGACGGGCCCGTCGCCGCGCAGCTCCGCCAAGAGCACCGCCACGCAGCGGCGGCCGAGCTCGGGGAAGTCCTGCCGGACGGTCGTCAGCGGCGGCAGGAAGTGGGCCGACTCCGGCACGTCGTCGAAGCCGACCACGCTGATGTCCTCGGGCACCCGCAGCCCGGCTTCGGCGAAGGCGTGCACCAGGCCGAGCGCGATGTGGTCGTTGCCCGAGACCACGCCGGTGAAGCCCCGGCGCCCGCGCACGGCCACGCCCACGCGGTAGCCGGACTCCGCCGTCCACTCCCCCGCGGCGGCGAGTGCGGGCTCGAGCCCCCAGGCGGCCATCTCCTCGCGGTAGCCCTGGCGCCGGGCGTCGGTCTCGACCCAGCCCTCCGGGCCGGGCACGTGCAGCACCCGCCGGTGGCCCAGCTCGAGCAGGTGCCGGGTGGCCCGCCGGGCGCCGGCCAGCTGGTCCACCGACATGCGGTGGTCCGTGCCGTGCAGGGAGTGCATCGTGACGAAGGGGGTCCGGATGGAGAGCTGCTCGATCACCTCCAGGGTCGCCGACTGCGGGGCCAGCAGGACCAGCCCCTCGACCGCGTGGTCCAGCAGCCGGTCGAGCGCCGCCTCGATGGAGGCCCGGTCCGCGTGGTCGATGTGGGCGGTGTCCACCACGTAGCCGGCCTCGGTCGCCGCGCTCTGGACCGCCTGCAGGCTGGCCGTGGGCCCGTACTCGGCGCCCGAGGAGACCAGGGCCCCGATGATCCGGGACTCGCTGGTGGCCAGGGCCCGCGCGGCCCGGTTGGGCCGGAAGCGCAGCTCCTCCATGGCCTCGAGCACGCGCCGGCGCGTGCTGTCCCGCAGGTTCGGATGACCGTTGAGCACCCGGGAGACCGTCTGGTGGGAGACCCCGGCCGCCCGTGCCACGTCCCGCATGTTGGGGGCGCGTTGAGGGCGCGCGGCACGCGCGCCGTCCTCGTCGATCATGGCCGAAACGGTACTCCACGGGCCCGGGAGGGCACATCCGGGGCCTCCGGCGCCCGGGCCGGCCCGGAGCGGATGCTTGCGCGCGGGGCCCGCCGCACCGCATGGTGGACCCCGGCGCCCCCCGATCGGCGGGGCGCCGTCCCCCGCGCAGCCGGGAGACTCCCACCGAACGCGGAACGGACGACACGACGCATGGAACACCGCACACTGGGCAGAACCGGACGGGCCGTCTCCACCGTGGGCCTGGGCACCTGGCAGCTGGGCGCCGACTGGGGCGAGGTGGACCCGGCCGAGGCCACCGCCGTCCTGGAGGCGGCCGTGGAGTCCGGGGTCGACTTCTTCGACACCGCCGACGTCTACGGCGACGGGCGCAGCGAGCAGACGATCGGGGCGTTCCTGCAGGCGCACCCCGAGCTGGACGTCACCGTGGCCACGAAGATGGGCCGGCGCGTGGACCAGGTCCCCGAGAACTACGTGCTGGCCCACTTCCGGCAGTGGGTGGACCGCTCGCGCCGGAACCTGGGCACCGACACCCTCGACCTGGTCCAGCTGCACTGCCCGCCCACGCCGGTCTACAGCGACCAGGAGGTCTACGACGCCCTGGACACCCTCGTGGAGGAGGGTGCGATCCGCCACTACGGCGTGAGCGTGGAGCGCACCGACGAGGCCCTGGCGGCGATCGCGCGCGGGAACACCGCCACGGTGCAGATCATCCTCAACGCCTTCCGGCTCAAGCCGCTGGACGCCGTGCTGCCGGCGGCGCGGGAGGCCGGCGTCGGGATCATCGCCCGGGTGCCGCTGGCCTCGGGCCTGCTCTCCGGGAAGTACACGAAGGACACCCGGTTCGCGGAGGACGACCACCGCAACTACAACCGCACCGGCAGCGCCTTCGACGTCGGCGAGACGTTCTCCGGGGTCGACTTCGAGCGCGGCCTCGAGGCGGTCCGGGAGTTCTCCGAGCTGCTCCCGGAGGGCACCCCCACCGCCCGGGCCGCTCTCGCCTGGGTGATCGCCCAGGACGGCGTCAGCACGGTGATCCCGGGGGCGCGCAGCGTGGAGCAGGCCCGCGCCAACGCGGCGGCCGCCGACACCGGGTCCCTGGGCCGCGACATCGACGAGGGGGTCCGCCGGATCTACGACGCCTACTTCCGCGAGAGCGTCCACCCCCGCTGGTGACCGGGCCCGGCGTCGTCGCACCCGGCCCCGGGGACGGGCGCGACGACGACGCGGCGGGACCCGCCGTGCCGCCGGGATAGCGTGGGCGGATGGGCTGGCACATCGGCACCTCCGGGTGGAGCTACGACCACTGGGAGCACGTCCTCTATCCGCCGGGCACGCCCCGGGCCGGGCGCCTGGCGCGCTGCGCCGAGGTCTTCTCCACCGTGGAGCTCAACGCGAGCTTCTACCGGTGGCCGCGCGAGAGCACCTTCGCCGGCTGGAACCGGCGCCTGCCGCCGGGCTTCCGGATGTCGGTGAAGGCGCCCCGCGGCCTGACGCACGCCAAGCGGCTCTACGCCCCGGAGACATGGGTACGGCGCATCGCCGCGTCCTGGCACGAGCTGCGCGACCGGCGGGGCGTGCTCCTGGTCCAGCTCGCCCCCACCCACGCCCGCGACGACGCGCGGCTGGACTGGTTCCTGGCCGCGCTGCCGGACTGGGTCCAGGTGGCCGTGGAGTTCCGCCACGACAGCTGGGTGCACCCGGAGGTGTTCGCGCTCCTGCGCAGGCACGGCGCGGCGTACTGCGTCATGAGCGGGGCCGGGTTGCCCTGCGTCCTGGAGGCCACGGCCCCTGTGGTCTACGTCCGCCTCCACGGCCCGGACCAGCACCACCTGTACGCCGGGTCCTACTCGGACGCGGACCTGGCGTGGTGGGCGGAGCGGATCCGCGAGTGGGACCGCTCCGGGCACGAGGTCCACGCCTACTTCAACAACGACGGCCACGGCCACGCCGTGCGCAACGCTTTGACCCTGCGGCGCCTCCTCGACGGCGACTGAGGGCGGCCGGCGGATCTTACCCCACGGCCTGCGCCCGGGCTGCGAGCTCGCAGCGCAGCGCCATCACGAAGGCGTCGACGTCCTCGGCCGTGGTGTCGAAGCTGCACACCCAGCGCACCTCGCCCGTCGCGGCGTCCCAGTCGTAGAACCGGAACCGCCGGCGGAGGCGGTCGGCGACATCGGCGGGCAGGACGGCGAAGACGGCGTTCACCTGGGTCGGCTGGGTGAAGGCCACCCCGGGCATCGACCCGTCGGCGACGCCCGCCTCGATCCCGGCGCGCAGGCGCCGGGCCATCGCGTTCGCGTGGCCGGCGGTGCGCAGGTACAGGTCCCCGTCCAGCAGCGCCAGCAGCTGGGCCGAGACGAACCGCATCTTCGACGCGAGCTGCATCTGGTACTTGCGCAGGTGGACCAGGCCCTGGGACGCCGCCGCGTTCAGCACCACCAGGGCCTCGGCGCCCAGCGCCCCGTTCTTGGTGCCGCCGAGGGCGAGCACGTCGACGCCGACGTCGGTGGTGAAGGCGCGCAGGGGCAGCCCCAGGGCGGCCGCCGCGTTGGCGAGCCGGGCGCCGTCCAGGAAGACGGACATGCCGTGCGCGTGCGCGTGCTCCGTGACGGCCCGGATCTCGTCCGGCGTGTACAGGGTGCCGAGCTCGGTGGACTGGGTGAGGTGGACGACGAGCGGCTGGGCGCGGTGCTCGTCCCCCCAGCCCCAGGCCTCGGCGGCGATCCGCTCGGGCGTGAGCTTGCCGTCCGGCGCCGGCACGGGGAGGAGCTTGATGCCCGCGGACTTCTCGGGCGCGCCGCCCTCGTCGACATGGATGTGCGCCGAGTCCGCGCAGATCACCGCGCCCCAGCGAGGGAGCATCGACTGGAGGCCGACGACGTTGGCGCCCGTGCCGTTGAACATCGGCCACACCGAGGCCCCCTCGCCGAAGTGACGCACGACCACGTCGTGCAGGCGCGCCGTGTACGCGTCCTCGCCGTAGGCGACCTGGTGGCCGCCGTTGGCCTCGGCCAGGGCGTCGAGCACCTCCGGGTGGACCCCGGAGTAGTTGTCGGAGGCGAAACCCCGCACCTGCGGGTCGTGGATCTTCTGCATGTCAGTCCGTTTCCTTCTCCGGGATTGTCAGGATCGAGTCGTTGAGCTCGGCCGGGTCGGCGGTCCACAGCTCGGCATAGGCCTCGGCCAGCCGGTCCTCCAGGCCGGCCAGGGCCTTCACCCGGAAGATCACCGCGGCGGCGCGCTGCGGCTCGCCAGCCTCCCGGGCGGCCTTCACCCAGCCCTGGGCCACGGCCCGGGTCCAGGCCTCGCTCGCGGCCTTGACCGCGGCGTAGTTCGCCCCGCCCGCGAGCGGCCGGGCCACCGCGGTCGAGGACACGATCGCCAGCCGGCCCGCCGGCGAGGCCCGCAGGTCGTCGTCGAAGGCGCGGCTCAGGTGCCGCAGCGCGGTGAAGGAGGCCTCCAGTGCGCGGTAGTCCTCCTCGGTCTGCCCGGCGAGGCCGCCGCCGCCGCGCCAGCCGCCCACGAGGTGCAGCAGCCCGTCGACCGACAAGCCGCGCTCGTGCAGCCGGCGGGCGAGCGTGCGCACGGCGTGCTCGTCGGTCAGGTCCAGCCCCTCGGTGTTCGCCCCGAGGGCGGCGAGGGGAGCCAGCTTCTCCGCGCTGCGGCCCGTGGCGACGACGCGGGCCCCGGCGACGGTCAGGGCCCGCGTCGCCGCCAGCCCGGCGGCGCTGGTCGCGCCGGCGATCAGCACGGTGCGGCCGGTCGGATCGGTCATCGCTCAGTCGTCCGAGGCGCGGATGCCGGTGGTCGACGCGATGACGCCTCGCATCTTCTTCTCGAGCGCCTCGAAGAACATCGACAGCGGGAACTCGTCGTCCAGCACCAGGTCCGTGTACCCCTTCGGCGGCCCGGCGAGGACCTCGCGCGGGAGTCCCTGCGCCCACACCGACGCAGGATGCGGGGTGACCACGGAGGCGACGAGCTCGTAGGCCTTCAGCCAGTGCGCTGTCTTCGGCCGGTCGATCGACTCCCAGTACAGCCGGTCGATCGCGTCACCGAGCTCGACCACCGCATCGGCGACCCGGTCCCAGTCGACGCTGAGCTCGACGTCGCGCCACCGCAGCACGTGCCGGCGGTGGAGCCAGGCGAACAGCAGCTGCCCGCCCAGCCCGTCGTAGTTGCGGACCCGCGACCCGGTGATCGCGAAACGGAAGATCCGGTCGAAGACCACCGCGTACTGCACCAGCACGGCGTGGCGTCGGGTCTGCTCCTCGAGCGCGGTGAGCTCCTCGCCGGCCGCCGCGCGCGCGGTGAGCGCCCGCTCGATCCTGACCGATTCGCGGAACGCCGTCAGGTCGCAGCGCAGCTCCTCCAGGGAGTACAGGAAGAACGGCATCCGCTGCTTGACCATGAACGGATCGAACGGCAGGTCGCCGCGCATGTGCGTGCGGTCGTGGATCATGTCCCACATCACGAAGGTCTTCTCGGCGAGATCCTGGTCCGCCAGCAGTGCCGCGGCCTCCTCGGGCAGGTCCAGCTTCGTGATGCCGGCGGCCGCGGTGACCACACGGCGGTAGCGCGCCGCCTCGCGGTCCTGGAAGATGGCCCCCCACGTGAACGGCGGGATCTCCCGCATCGCCACGGTCTCGGGGAAGAGCACCGCCGAGTTCGTGTCGTATCCCGGGGTGAAGTCGATCAGCCGCAGGGACACGAATGCTGTGTTGCCGTAGCGCCCGGCCTCGAGCTCGGCGACGAACTCCGGCCAGATCGCCTCGACGATCAGGGCCTCGACGTATCTGTTCGCCGATCCGTTCTGGGTGTACATCGGGAACACGACGAGGTGGCGGATGCCGTCGACCCGGTGCCGCTGCGGCTGGAACTCGACGAGGGAGTCCAGGAAGTCCGGCACCCCGAAATCCCCGTCGGCCCAGCGAGCGAAGTCGGCGGGCAGGGCGGCCAGGTACCCCGCGTCGTGCGGGAACAGCGGCGCCAGCTCCGCGGTCGACGCCACGATCCGCCCGACGAGCTCGCGCGCCGCCGCGTGGTCGGAGGCCTCCGGGACCGACCCGTCGGCGGCCTGCAGGGCCTGCAGCTCCGTGGCCGCGGCCTTCAGCCGCAGCCACGCCGGGCTCGACTCCACGGCGCGGGCGCCCTCCACGGCCTCGAGCTCTCCGACGACGGCCGGCGCCGCCTGCAGTGACGTGGACATAAAAGCCCTCCTATTCGCGGAATCAACGGAAAAATTCCGGTGATATAGCTCACACACAGGAACATTCACATGCCCTGGAGGGACTGTCAACCCTCGCGCCACGGCGGGCTGATAGCGTTCGGGCCATGGACGACCCTGTCGACGTACGGCTGGCCACCGAGGTCTCCCACGACCCGCGCGCCACCCTCGCTCAGCTCTCCGAACGGGTCGGCCTCTCGACCTCGGCCGTGCAGGCACGCCTGCGCAAGCTCGAGAGCAGCGGGGTGATCGTCGGCTATCAGGCGATCCTCGACCCCGAGGCCGTCGGCAGGCCGCTGGCGGCGTTCATCGAGATCACCCCGCTCGATCCCCGTCAGCCCGACAACGCCCCCGAGCTCCTCGAGCCCCTCACGGCGATCGAGGCCTGCCACTCGGTGGCCGGGGACGCCGCCTACATGCTGTTCGTCCGGGTGGGCTCGCCCCGGGAGCTCGAGGCGCTCGTCAACGAGGTCCGCCACACGGCCTCCGTCAACACCCGCACCACCGTGGTGCTGCAGACCTTCTACGAGCACCGGCCGATGCTCCCCGCCGTCGAGGCCTGACGCCCGCACCGGTGCCGCCGGGGCAGGGGACCCGGGCGGATCAGGAGATCTGCAGCCCGCCGTTGATGTCGTAGGTGGCCGCGGTGATGTACCCGGCGTCCTCGCCGACGAGGAAGGCCAGCAGCGCGGCCATGTCCCGCACCGTGCCCACGCGGCCCACGAGGATGTCCTGGGCCATTCCCGCCTTCCGCTCCTCGGTCAGCGTGCCGCCCATGATGTCGGTGTCCACGGGGCCGGGGGCGATGCAGTTCACCGTGATCCCGTGCTCGCCCATCTCGCGGGCCACGGCCCGGGTGAAGCCGATGATCGCGGCCTTGGAGGCGCTGTAGGCGGCCTTGGAGTAGGTGCCGCCCCCGCGCTGGGCGGAGATCGAGGAGATGCTGACCACCCGGCCCAGCCTCCGCTCGATCATCCCGGCCAGGATCCGCTGGGTCACCAGGAACGTGCCGGTCATGTTGATCGCAAAGACCCGGTCCCAGGTCTCGCGGGTCTCGTCCATGAAGTCGGTGGGCGAGCTGATCCCGGCGCAGTTCACCAGGGCCACGACCGCGGGCAGCTCGGCCTCCACGCGGGCCACGGCCTCGTGCACGGAGGTCTCGTCGGACACGTCGGTGCGCAGCCCGAGCGCCGGCACGCCGTGCCGGTCGGCGATCTCGCGGGCGGCCTCGGCGGCCGCGTCGCCGTCGATGTCCAGGACGGCCACGCTCCAGCCCTGGCTCGCGAGCAGGTCCGCGGTGGCGCGGCCGATGCCCCGCTCGGAGGCGGCGCCGGTGAGTACGGCGGTGCGCTCGGCGGGGAAGGCAGGGGTCTCGGTCATGTCAGTCGTCTCCTGTGCGGTGGTTGTCCGTGCGGTGGTTTTCCGTGTGGTGGTTTTCCGTGCGGTGGTCGTCGGGCGGGGTCGGGTGGTCGGCCCCCGGGTTGGTGCCGGCCAGGAGGCCGATGTAGTGCTCGTAGTCCTCGGCGGTCTGGTCGAGGTGGTCCTCCATCGCCGTGCGGGCGGCCGCGGGGTCGCGGGAGGCGATGGCCGCCAGGACCAGCCGGTGGTGCCGGATGGCGTGGCGCTGGACCTCGGGGAAGGCCGAGGTGTTCCGGCGTTCGGCGTAGAGCAGCTGGGCGAGCCGGCCCAGCAGGACCGGCACGAACGGGTTGCCGGAGGCGCGCAGCACGGCGTCGTGGAAGGCCATGTCCGCGGCGGTCACGGCGTCGAGGCCACGCCCCGGGCGGCCGCCTTGAGGACGGCCTCCAGACCGGTCCACGCGTCCGGCGGATCGACGAAGGTCCCGAGCCCGCGCCGGACCCGGACGATGTCCTGCGCCTGCAGGGCCTTGAGCGCCTCCCGGACGGTGAGCCGGCTGACCTCGTGCTCCCGCGCGATCTGCGCCTCCGGCGGCAGCGCCTCGTGCGGGGCGATCTCGCCGTGCAGGATGCGTTCGAGCAGCTCCTCCGCGACCGCCTCGACCAGCGACTTCCTAGCCATCGGCGCCTCCCCCCGGTGCATCGCCACGGGTGCACGGCGGTCGGCAGGTCGCGGCCCGCCATCCGGCGGTGCCGTTCCCGAGCACGAACGCCCCAGGAGTCACAGCAGTTCCGTTCCCTTGTCAGATGTCTTACCTGTGGTCAGCCTCACATGATCCGTGCCGGCCGTCAACGTCCCGCCGCCGGCATTCCGCCCGGGCGCCGGCGGCCCTCCCCACCGGCACGGGGGCGCGCCGCCCCGTACGCTGTCCGGAGATCTCCGCCTCCCGCCCCGAAAGGCTGCACCGTGCTCACCGACACCGTATCGGCCACCACCCGACGGGCCCGCCTGGGCCTCGGCCTCCTCGGCGTGCTGCTGATCGGGGTGAACCTGCGGGTCGGCTTCGTGACCGTGGGCCCGCTGCTGGAGGAGATCAGCCGCGAGCTGGGCATCTCCGCCGCCCAGGCCGGGCTCCTGACCGGCCTGCCCCTGGCCATGTTCGCGTTGTTCTCCCCGGTGGCGCCGGTGCTGGCCCGCCGGACGGGCCTGGACCGGGCGCTGTGGCTGTCTCTGCTGCTGCTCGCGGCCGGGATCGTCGGCCGGTCCGCGCCGGTGCCCGGCGCGGTGTGGCTCGGCACCGCCCTCGTGGGCGTCGGCATCGCGTTCCTCAACGTGCTGCTGCCCTCGCTCGTGAAGCGGGAGTTCCCGCAGCGGGTGAGCCAGGTGACCGGGCTCTACACGTCGGTCCAGGGCGCGGTCGCGGCGGTCGGCTCCGCCCTGGTGGTGCCCGTGGCCCACGCCGGGGCGGGCGGGTGGCGCCTGGCCCTGGGAGTGTGGGCGGTGCTCACCGTGCTCGCGCTGGTGCTCCTGCTGCCGTGGCTGCGGCAGCGGCCCTCCGCCGCCGGCCCCCGCGGGACGGCGGCGGAGCGCTTCCGCTCGCCCTGGCGCTCCGCGCTGGGCTGGCAGGTCACCCTGTTCATGGGCCTGCAGTCGGTCGCCTTCTACGTCTACATGGCCTGGCTGCCGAGCATCGAGCGCAGCCACGGGGTCTCGGCGACCACCGCCGGCACGCACATGGCCCTGTTCCTGCTGGTCGGCATGGCGGCCAGCCTGAGCTCCGGGGCGCTGATGCACCGGTTCGGCGACCAGCGGGTCGTGGCATTCAGCGGGGCCCTGCTGGCGCTGGCCTCCTACGCCGGCCTGGCCGCCGCCCCGGGACTGGTCCTGCTGTGGGTGGTGCTCGGGGCCGCCGGCTGCGGCAGTCTCATCGTCGTGGCCCTGTCCCTGTTCAGTCTGCGCTCGGGCGGCCACCAGCAGGCCGCGGCGCTGTCCGGGATGGCGCAGTCCGTGGGCTACGGGCTGGCCGCGGTCGGGCCCGCCGCCTTCGGCGCCCTGTACGACGCCGGCGGGCGGTGGGAGCCGCCGCTGCTGATCATGGCCGGCCTGATGGCGGTGCTGTGCGGCGTCGCGCTGCTGGCGGGCCGGGACCGCGTCATCGCGCCGTCCGTCTGAGGCGCGGCCGGGCGGCGCGACGCCGCCCGGCCGGGCGGCGGGGCGGCGGCGCGGTCAGGACCCGGCGGCGCGGATCAGGCCATGTGGGGCCGGGCGAACCACTGCTTGACCGGGGCCTTGAACGCGGTCACGAGCCACAGGACGTTGACCACGACGAAGAGCACCGCGAGGATCAGCGAGACGATGCCGAGGCCCGCGATCGCCATGCCGCCGACGAACAGACCGAGGACCGTGGTGACGACGCTCAGGATCCCGAGCACGATCCCCAGGACGCGGGCCCAGTTCTTGCCCTTCTTCAGGAACACGTAGATCAGGGCGTAGAGGACCATCGCGACGACGATCAGCACGATCGTGGTGACCATCGCGATGCCCTGGGTCGAGGCGATCTGCTCCGCGGAGAGGCCCGCCTCCTCGAGCGCTGCTGTTTGCTCCCCGGAGGAGCTCGTGAACAGGGAAACGAGTTGGCTGAGCAGGTAGATCCCCGCCGAGGCGAGGGTCAGGGTCAGGAGCCGGCCCAGCTCGGGCGGGGCGGCGGCGGGCCGGCCGGCGCCGTACCGGTCGCCGCCCGCCGCGTTGTAGCTGGGCGGGCCGGAGGGGGTGCCGGGCCGGTCGGGGTACGGATTGCTCACGGGGATCTCCTTCGGTGGAACGGACAGAGGTCGCCCTCCTATCCTCCCCGGGAATTAGCGAATGCACCTCCGCCGCGCGGCCGAGGCGTGCCCCCACTTCTGCGCCGGGCCTCCCCCGCGGGAGGCAGTGCCGCTCACGCCAGGAGCCGCGCGTAGACCACGTAGTTGTCGTCGAACAGCCCGGTGGCCGGGTCGTAGCCGTCGCAGGTGATCAGGCGCAGCTCGGGGCCCTCGGTGTTGCCGTAGACCGACAGCGTGGGAAAGGCGTCCTTCGCGTACTGCTCCCCGCGCTCGACGGCAAAGACGGCCGTGCCGCCGTCCTGGCGCACCACCTCGATCCGGTCCCCCGGCGCCAGGCCCCGCAGACCGGCGAACACCCCGGGACCGCCGTCGGTGGCGTTGACGTGCCCCAGCAGCACCGCCGGCCCGCGCTCGCCCGGGGTGGGCGAGCCGGTGTACCAGGACGCGGGGGCGCCGGGGTGGGTCGGCGGCACCTCGAGCGAGCCGTCGGGGCGCAGGCCCAGGTGCAGCAGCTCCGAGTCCGTGCCGGCGGCCGGGATGCGGACGGCCACGGGCGCGGAGGGCGCCAGGGCCACCGGCCCGGTCTCCGGGACGGGCGCCGGCGGTGCCGAGGGCCCCGCGGACGGGCCCGGCGCCGACCTCGCCGACGCCGCGGCCGGCGGGCCCGACGGGGCGCCGGGCGAGGAGCTCGGGGCGGACGCCGAGGCGGCCGGCGGCGACGGCGTCGTGGGCTGCGCGGGCGCCTCGGCCGCACAGCCGCTCAGCAGGAGGAGGGCGACCGCCGCAGGGGCCAGGCGGCCCCTGCGGCGGTCCGCGGTCGGGTCCGTCACGGGGATCGACTCCCGGCGAGCCGGACGTGCCCGCGCTACGCCCGGCCGGTGGTGCGCCGGCGCACCACCACCGCGGCACCGGTGGCCAGGGCCAGGCCGGCGCCGAGGACGAGCCCACCCGCCCCGGAGCCGTCCTGCACCGCGGCGCCGGTGTCGGCGCCGCCCACGGGCACCTCGTCCACCTGGGTGTACGGGTCCCCCCCGGGCACCTCGCCGGGCTGGGCGTCGGGGCCCGGGCCCGCGCCGGGGATCCAGTCGATGATGGTGTGGCTGTACCCGCCCTGGTCGTTCTCCACGGGGATGCGCGTGGGGTCGTAGGCCCAGTCGGCGCTCTCGCACACGACCCCGTTCCCGTCCTCGTCGACGAGGTCCGGGCCGTGGCTGACCGAGCCGACGGGGATGTTGTGGACGCCGTACTGGGCGGCCGTGGCGCAGTCGGTGAAGACCATCGGGTCGCCGGGTCCGGCCGCCGCCGGCGCCGCCGTCAGGGCCGAGAGCCCGACGGCCATTATCAGGGCCGGACCAGCCGTGTGCTTGTTCATGGAGTCCCCACAATCTCGCAGAGGAAGGGTTTGCGAAGGCATCGTAGGCTCGGAATGTGATCTGTGTCACTTCGCTCCTCGCACCTCGTTCCCGGCCACGTCTCCGCACCGGCGCCCGGCCGCGCCGGGACCGTGCTCCCGAGGACGGCGGGGTGTTGTGTGACGTACGCGGACCCCTGCATGACGAGCCGGTCCGCCGGCCCTCTCCTCGGCGTCCCCCATCCGCAGGACGGGCGCGCCGCGGCGGCGCCCCGACCACCGCCGCCCGGGACGTCGACCGCGGCAGGCGGGCGTCCCGGGCGACCCGCCCCGGGGCGGCGGTTCCGGTGCGGTGCTCAGGCGGCCTGTGCGACGTCCGCGGAGGCCGGGTCCCGGGGGCCGGCCCCCTGGACCGCGGTCCGCGTGTCCCGTGCGGCGGCGCGGGAGACGTCCAGGCGGACCGCCACGTGGGCGGGCTCGACCTCGAGGGCCTGCGTCAGGTCGGCCACCACCGTGCCGTAGACCTGGTCCAGCACGCGTTCGACGGACGCGCCCGCCGTCAGCGTCAGGTCGAGGAGCAGCTCGGGCTCCCGGGCCGACCCGGAGAGCTCCACGCCGGCGCGCCTCACCTCGGGCAGCTCCTCGCACTGGGCCCGGACGGCGGCGGCGATGACGGACGGCGCGATGGTGACCGTCCCGTGGTCGTCGTCCTGGTGGAGCCGGTAGTCCACGGGCCGGTCCCTGGTGGGGATCTGGTGGGCCAGCCACCACAGGGCCCCGAGCAGGGTGAGCCCGACCAGAGCCGTTCCGACCGGCAGCAGCACCTGGCCGAGGGGTCCCAGCAGGTCGCCCAGCGCGGCCCCGTCGGCGGGGGCGAGCTCCCCCAGCCCCGGGACGCGGGACACCGCACCGGTGGCGAGGAGCACCAGCCAGGTCCCGGCGAGGGCGAGGACCAGGCCCAGGAGGGTGAGCAGGATTCGGTTGCGGGCGCCGGAGACGGTGCGCATCGGTCAGCTCCTCTTCTCGGTCACGGTCACGGAGACCGTCGGAGTGGTGGTCAGGGGCAGGCGGACGAAGGCGTCCTCGGCCACGGTCCGCACCCGGTCGCGCAGACCGCCGGTGCTGCGCAGCGGGGTGTCCACGTGCAGCCGGACCCGCCGGTCGCGCACCGTGGCGCGGACCCGCCCCACGCCGTCGACGCGGCCGGTGCGCGCCTCCAGCAGCCGGCCCAGGCCGCGGTGGGTCAGGACGGTCTCTTCGGAGCCGCCGTAGAGGTGGCCGGGCACGCGCAGCCGGGCGCTGCGGTAGCGGCCCGGGACGAGCGCGCACAGCAGCAGGACGAGCCCGAGGACGCCCAGCACGATGCCGGCGGCGAGCACGCCCGGGTCGGTGACCGGCGTCTCCAGCACGGCGGGCACGGCGGAGGCGACCGGCTCGGGCCAGGAGCCCCGGCCGAAGCGCAGGACCGCCGCCCAGGCCAGGTAGCCGGCGGCGCCCAGGGCGAGCAGGCCGACCAGGACGGAGGGCACCACCCGGGCCGGCCGGCGGCGCAGGGGCGGGAAGGACGGAGTGCTCACAGCAGGGCTCCTCTCGTGCCACGGGTGCGGGCGGGGTGCAGCCAGGAGATCTCGACGTCCACCTGCTCCACCGTCAGACCGGTCAGGCGCTGGACCCGTTCGGCGACGTGGGTGCGGATCCGGTCGGCGGTCCGCCGCAGGGGGGCGGGGTAGGCCACGCCCAGGTCGAGGGTGATCACGGCGGCCGTGCCGAAGATCTCGGCGTCGGCCGTGGGGCGCCGCTCGAAGTCGCGGCGCGCGCCGAGGCCGAGCACGCCGCCGGACGCGGCGCCGACGGCGTCGAGCTCCCAGGCGGCCTGGGCCGCGATCTTGGCGACCACGGACGCCGGCATGGTCAGGGTGCCGCGCGCGACCGGATCGGCAGCGGCCGGAGCGCGCCCGTCCGGGTCCGGACGGTGCGTCCCCGCCGGAGCGGGCGCGGAGGCGGAACGGGTGGTGACGGTGGTCATCGGCGGGCGCGCCCCGTGATCTCGGACAGGTCGAGCTTGCCCTCGAGGATCCGGCCGACGAGCAGTCCGGCGGCGCCGAACAGCACGACGAGCAGGAACTGTGTGAAGGTGCCGAAGGCCACGACGAACCCCAGGAAGAGGCCGACGAGCAGGGCGGTGCGGGAGACAGACACGGGGAGGTCCTTTCCGGGACGACAGGACGGGGCGAACAGGACGGGAAGAACAGGGCAGGGCGGGGCGGGCGGCCAGGGCGGGTGGCCCTCGACCGCGTCCGCCCCGGGTCCCGCCCGGCGCGGGCGGCGCCGGGCGGGGACGGGGCCGGCCGGGAGCTACTCCAGCTCGCCCGCCGTGGCGGAGGAGCCGCGGGGGGCGGACTCCTCCTCGGGCAGGTGGACGTCGGAGACGTTGACGTTCACCTCGACCACCTCCAGGCCCGTGGTCTGCTCCACCGCCTGGATGACGTTGCGGCGGATGCCGTTGCCGACCTCCACCACGGAGGCGCCGTAGTCGACGACCACGGTGACGTCGATGGCCGTCTGGCGCTCGCCCTTCTCCACGCTGATCCCCCCGGAGACGTTGGTCTGGGAGTTGGGGATCCGCTCGCTGATGGCGTTGAAGGCGCGCCGGGCCGCGTTGCCCATCGCGTAGACGCCGGGCACCTCGCGGGCGGCCATCCCGGCGATCTTCGCGACCACGGTGTCCTCCAGGGTGGTGTTGCCGCGCTCGGTCTGCAGCGGGCCCACCGGCCGGCGGCGCTCGGGCACGGTGGAGCCGTCCCGGGCCTCCTCGCGGGCACGCTCCTCGCCGGTGCGGGGAATGACGGCGCCCGGCTGGGACAGGTTCTCGCCGGGGCGGGGGGCGGAGGTGTTCTGGGCCATGGTGCTGCTCCTTCGATCGGGAACGGACGGGTCGTGCACGGGTCGGCGGACTGCGCCCGCGCCGGGATGGGCGCGGGCGATCAGCGCCGGTACAGGAAGGACCGGCCGTCCCCACGGTTCGTCACGCACCATTCGAGGTGATCTGCATCACAGTGCAGATCACACCGCGGCCGCGCGACTCCTCCCATCCAAGCCGGTGATCGCTAGATCGTCTAGCTATATCCGGCGGAATGGGGCATGCTGGCCCAGGCGCGTCCCGGAGCACCGGGACACCGGGCTCCCACGCAGGTGCCCAGCGACGACGGAAGGCAGACCCCCACGTGGACAGCACCGCCCCGGAGGCCCCGCACGATGCGGCGGCGCTCGACGAGGACACCCTCGTCGCCCGGGCCCAGGACGGGGACGTCGACGCGTTCGAGGTGCTCGTCGTCCGGTACGAGGGCAGGCTCTACCGCTACGCGTACGGGATGGTCGGCAACCGCCAGGACGCCGAGGACGTCGTCCAGGACGCCCTCATCCGGGCGTGGCGGGCCCTGCCCACCCTCACCACCCCGGGCGCGTTCGGCGGCTGGCTCTACCGCATCACCTCCCGCCGCTGCCTGGACCTGCTGCAGCGTGCGGGCAGCCGGGAGACGGAGCCGTGGGCACCCGAGGAGATGCCGGACTCCACGGCCCCACGTGACACAGTGGGTCCACGGCCGCCCTCGGATCCTGCGGCGGCGACCGAGACCGCCCACCAGATGGACGACCTCACCCGCCTGGTCCACCAGCTGCCTCCCCCGTTGCGGGCGTGCTGGCTGATGCGGGAGGTCCAGGAGCGCCCCTACCGGGAGATCGCCCAGGCGCTGTCCATATCCGAGGCGACCGTGCGCGGGCGCATTGCCCGGGCGCGGGCCGAACTGGCGAAGGGGATGATGTCGTGGCGATAGACGAACACCCCCGGCTGGGGTGCGGACGCAGCATCGACGACGTGTGGGCGGGCATCGACCGCCCACCGGACTCCCACGAGGCGGACTGCGAGCAGTGCCGCGCGGCCCGGGCGAGCCTGCAGACCCTGCGCTCGATCACCGCCCGCCAGCGGGCGCTCGAGGAGACCGCCGCCACCGACCCCGACGAGAGTCTCCGCCCGAGCTCCCGGGTGCGCGAGAACGTCCTGGCCGTGGCCCGCGCCGAGGTGCGCCGGGGGCGGCGCATCCCGGCCGGCACCACCGAGCTGGGCCCCGTGCTGGTGAGCGAGCAGGCCCTCGTGACGCTCGTGCGGCTCGCCGCCGACTCCGTCCCGGGGGTGCGCACCCGACGGATCGAGCTCACCCCGCGGCGGCGCACCGACGGCGGGCTCGGCTACGACCCGGGGGCTCCCGTGCTCGACGCCGTCACGTGCCGGATCGCCATCTCCCACACGGTGTCCGTGCCGCGGGTGAGCACGGAGATCCGGCACCGCGTCACCGCGGTCCTGAGCCGTCACATCGCCGTGGACCCCGGCGCCGTGAACATCGTTGTGGAGGACGTCTACGATGCCTGAGATCGACAGCTCGCACCTCCACCCCGCCGGCGCGGGGCCCGATCCCGCCGCGGTCGTCGACGCCCTCACCACGGTGGTGCTCGCCGTGCCCGGCGTCACCCGCCTGGAGCCGTCCCTGCTCGGCCGGGTGGGTCAGTGGGGCGGCGCCCTGCTCCGGCGCGACGCCCTGCTGGGCGGCCAGGGCCTGGAGCTGGACCTCATGGGGACCACGGCCGCCGTGTCCGTGGACATCGCCGCCTCCCCCCGGCACCGGCTGGGCACCGTGGCCGAGGAGGTCCAGGCGGCGGTGTCCGGCGCCCTGGAGGACATGGGCCTGACCTGCACCTCGGTGACCGTCTCGGTGCTGTCCATCGCCGACTAGCCCGGGGGCCCTCGATCCGGGGGCCCTCGATCCGGTGCCCCGCGCCCCGGGGGGCACCGTCCCGGGCGTCACCGCTCCAGGGTCCGCCTCGGCGACACGCCGTAGACCGCCCGGTAGGCGCCGGCGAACCGGCCCGGATGGGCGAAGCCCCACCGCGCCGCGGTCTCCCGCACGGTGTCCCCGCGGGCGGGATCGCCGGCGAGCAGGTCGGCGTGGGCGGCGGCCAGCCGGGTGGAGCGCAGGTAGGCGGCCGGGGTGAGGCCCCGCGGGTGGTTGGCGCGGAAGGCGCGCACCAGGGCCTCGGTGGTGGTGCCGGCGGCGCGCGCGGCGTCCTCCACGGTGACGGGCAGGGAGGCGTGGCCGTCGAAGAAGGCCACCGCGATGCGGTACACGCGGATCTGGGCCTCCATGGACAAGGTCCGCTCCTGCCGGTCCCCCACCAGGGGGAAGCACTCCAGCATGGCCACGGCCAGGTGGCGGGTCAGCTGCGCGCGCACCAGGGGCTCGGCGAAGGCCGCGGAGTCCACCGTGTCACGGGCCAGGCCGGCCAGGTCGGTCCAGTACCGTCCCAGCCGGTCGGTGACCGGCCGCGCGGAGGCGAAGGCCACGGGCGTCCCGGTGCCGTAGACCGTGTCGGCGACCCCCTGCAGCAGGGGGCGGGTGAGGTTGATGGTGGTCGCCGCCAGGGCGTCCCCGACGACCAGGATCGGGTGACCGGGACGGAACAGCACCGGGGAGCGGAGGCCGGTGCCGGCCTCCGTGCCGGTGGACCACTCGTAGCGGGTCGCGCGGCCGTCGGTGACGCCGAAGACCTCGGTGTCGCCCCACGAGGAGAACGCCCCGTCCACGCCCAGCCGCACCACCGACAGGTGCTCGTCGCCGTCGTGGCGGTGCCGGTAGCAGAACTCCGGGCGGGCCGGCGTGAACGTGAAGGGCACGCGCACCTCGGCGAACAGGGACGCGACGGCGTCCGGATCCCGGACCGTGGCCACGCGGTGGACCGGTGCGCTCATCGGCGTGCTCCCCATCGGCTCGCTGCGTGCGGGTGGGACGCCCGGTCGGTGCCCCCCACCGGCCCCCCTCTCCACCAGTCTACGGGCCGGGCGCACGGCCGGCGGGGCCGAGTTCGCGGACCACGTGCTCGACGACGGGGCCGAACGCCGGCGCGGTGCCCACCGGTCCGGCCGTCAGCGCGATCGCGTACAGGGCGGCCCATGCGGCGGCGCGGCGCCACACGTCGGCGTCGTAGCGCCCGGTGCCGTCGGCGAGCGCCCGGAAGGCGGCGCGCTGCGGGGCGTCGAGGACCAGCCACGCGGCGGCGAGGTCGGAGGCGGGGTCGCCGGCGCAGACGTCGCCGAAGTCGACGAGCCCGGCCAGCCGTCCGGCGCGGTGCACGAGGTTCCAGGGGTGGGGGTCGCCGTGCAGCCAGACCGGCGGCCGAGTCCAGGCCGCGGCCCGCGCCCCGTCCTGGACGACGTCCCGGAGCCGTTCGGCGGTCCCCCGCCCGAGCGCGGCCGCCGTGGCCGGCCAGGCGGCGGGCACGGTGCGGAGCCGGTCGGTGAGGGGCACGCCGCGGTAGGGGTTGTGCGGGGCCTCCGGCGGGGCGGGCACGTGCAGGGCGCTCAGCGCCCGGGCCAGGTCGGTGGCGAGCCGGCCGCGGTCGGCCACGGGCAGCAGCGCGACCGCCTCCCCCTCGATCCACCGCGTGAGCAGCCACGGCCAGGGGTACCCGGCGCCGGGCCGGCCGGGGAAGACCGGCACCGGCGCCTCGATGCCGAGGGCGCCCAGCGGTGCGCTCGCGGCGGCCGTCCAGCGCTGCTCGTGCACCAGGCCGGGTACGGCGGCCTGCCGGACGGGCAGGCGCACCGCGTGGGCGGGACCGAGCCGGAACATCGCGTTGTCCCAGCCCTGCGCGGCCGGGACCGGCGCCGACTCGGCCAGCGCCCGCAGCGGGGCGGGCAGCTGCTCCTGCAGGAGGCGGCGCACCAGCGTCGTCGTCGGGCGGAGCTCGGGGGCGGGCACGCGACCAGGGTACGGCGGAGGCCCCGCCTCCGGGCGGGGCCTCCCGGGGGCGGGGCCTCCGCCGGCGGTCAGGGCTGGGCGGGCAGCACGTAGCGGCCGGTCCGGTCGGTGGCCAGGGCGAGGGAGGAGATGTACTGCTTCTCCCCGTGCGGGCCGGGCTCGGCGGAGAGCAGCATGTCCGGGCGCTCGAACTCCAGGCCGCTGACGTGGCAGGTGAGCTTGGCGTCGGAGGGGTTGCCGTCGGCGTCGAACATCGGCAGGTCGATCCCGTCGTCGGTGCGCCGCAGGTAGTACTTCCCGCGGGTGGCCACGGCGAGCAGGGGCGGGCAGACCAGGGCCAGGCCGATCGCGAACATCGGCGAGTACGGCTGCACGCCGGCGCCGAAGGCCCCGAAGAACACGGCGATCGAGACGCCGGCGGAGAGCAGCATCGAGACGAAGCCGACCGGGTTGACGGCGTAGAGCATGCCGCGGCGGAACTCGGGGACCTTCGGGGAGAGCTTGAGCAGGTACTTGTTGACGGCGATGTCCGTGGCGACCGTGACCACCCACGCCATGGCGCAGTTGGCGTAGAAGCCGAGGATCGTGTTGAGGAAGTCGAACATGTTCGCCTCCATCAGCACCAGGGCGATGGCGAGGTTGACGAGGACGAAGACCATCCGGCCCGGGTAGTGCCGGGTGAGGCGGGTGAAGCTGTTGGTCCACGCCAGGGAGCCGGAGTAGGCGTTGGTGACGTTGATCTTCAGCTGCGAGACCACCACGAGGACCAGGGCCAGGGTGAGCGCCAGCCAGGTCGGCATCATCTCCTCGTAGACGCCGAGGAACTGGTGCACCGGCTCGTCGGCGGTGGCGGAGGCGGCCGGGTCGAGCTTGGCCAGCAGCCAGACGGTGATGAACAGGCCGGTGGCCTGCTTGAGGGCGCCGAAGACCACCCAGCCGGGCCCGCCCAGGACCACGGCGGTCCACCACGCGCGGCGGTTGGCGGCGGTCTTGGGCGGCATGAAGCGCAGGTAGTCGATCTGCTCGGCGATCTGCGCCATCAGGGACAGGCACACCCCGGCCGCGAGCATGACCGCGGCGACGCTGACCCCGCCGTCGCCGCTCTCGCCCTGGTAGGCGAAGAAGGTCTCGACCGAGCCCGGGTTGGTGAGCACGAGGAAGGCGAGCGGGAAGACCATGAGCAGCAGCCACAGCGGGGTGGTCCACACCTGCAGCTTGGCCAGGGTGTTCATCCCGTAGATCACCAGGGGGATCACCACGAGCGTGGAGACCGCGTACCCGATCGCCTGCGGGACGCCCAGCACCAGCTCGAGGCCCTGGGCCATGATCGAGCCCTCCAGGGCGAAGAAGATGAAGGTGAACGTCGCGAAGATGATGTTGGTGACCACGGACCCGTAGTAGCCGAAGCCCGAGCCGCGGGTGATGAGGTCCAGGTCGATGTTGTACCGGGCCGCGTAGTAGGCCAGGGGCAGGCCGGTGGTGAAGATGATGACCGCGGCCACGAGGATGCCCAGCAGGGCGTTGGCCGTGCCGTGCGCCATGCCGATGCTGGCGCCGATGGAGAAGTCGGCGAGGTAGGCGATCCCGCCCAGGGCGCTGGTGGCCACCACGCCGGGGCCCCACTTGCGGTAGGAGCGCGGGGCGAAGCGCAGCGTGTAGTCCTCGAGGGACTCCCGGGTGGCCTGGCTGACGACGCGGTCGGGGGCGCCGGTGGCGGGCGCCCCGGCCGGGGCGGGTGCGCCCGCGGCGGGATCGGCGGGTGGTGGGAGAAGCTTCTCGGACATGGCGGCTTCCTTCGGTCGAGGGGTCTCGCCTGCGAACCTAGGGAGGCCGTGAGGCCGGGCCGTGTCGTCGCTGTTTCACGGCCGTAAATGCGGGGGCGTCCCCTGCTCCGCTCGTCCGTCCGCCGCGCGTCGCTGTCGGTCTTCCCGTTCCCCCGGAGGCGCGACATCCCTAGGCTGTGACCATGGCCACACCACGGACCCGCACCCGGCCGACCGTCAACTCCGACATGGGCGAGGGCATCGGCCTGCACCGCTTCGGCAACGACCCGGAGCTGCTGCAGGTGGTGAACCTCGCCAACGTCGCCTGCGGCTTCCACGCCGGGGACCCGGACATCATGTCCGCCACGGTCGCCGGCGCCGTGGCCCACGGCGTGCGGATCGGGGCGCACCCCTCCCTCCCGGACCAGTGGGGCTTCGGCCGCCGCGCCATGGTGCTCACCCCGGAGGAGGTCGAGTCCCTGGTCCGCTACCAGGTGGGCGCCCTCACCGGCTTCCTGCTCCAGCACGGCGCGGAGCTGCACCACCTCAAGCCGCACGGCTCGCTCTACGGCATGGTCGCCAGGGACCCCGCGCTCATGGAGTCCGTGGCCGCGGTCGCCGCCGACTACGGCGTGGCGGTGCTCGGGATGGCCGGCACCGCCCACGAGGCGGTGTGCGCCGAGCGCGGCGTGCCGTTCGTGGCCGAGCTCTACGTGGACCTGGACTACGACGCCGGGGGCGGGCTGATCATCCGGCGCACCCCGCACGCCACCGACCCGCGGGCCGCCGCCGAGCGGGTGGCGCAGGCCCTGGAGCAGGGCACCGTGCGCGCCGAGGACGGCACGGAGCTGCCCGTGCGCTTCGAGTCCGTCTGCGTGCACTCGGACGCCCCCGGCGCCCCGGTGGTCGCCCGCGCCGTGCAGGAGGCGATCGACGCCCACGTCCCCGCCGGCTGACCCGGCGGACGGCCCGAGGAACCACCAGCAGGAACCAGCCGCAGCACCGACCGAAAGGACCGACATGGCCGAGATCCAGTCCCCGCTCCCCGGCGTCTTCTACCGCCGCCCCGCCCCCGGCAAGGACCCGTTCGTGCAGGACGGCGACCGGGTCGAGGCCGGTCAGGTCATCGGCCTCATCGAGGTGATGAAGCAGTTCTCGGAGGTCCAGACCGATTCGGCCGGCACCCTGGAGGGCTTCCGGCTCGAGGACGGGGACATGGTCCACCCCGGGGACGTCATCGCCGTCGTCGCGGAGAGCTGAGCCGTGGCGATCTCCTCGCTGCTGGTGGCCAACCGGGGCGAGATCGCGGTCCGGATCCTCCGCTCCGCCCGCAGCGCGGATCTGCGCACGGTCCTGGCCGTCAGCGAGGCCGACCAGGACTCGATGGCGGCGGGCCTCGCCGACGCCGTCGCCGTCGTCGGGCCCGCCCCCGCCCAGAAGTCCTACCTGAACGCGGAGGCACTCGTGGCCGCGGCCCGGGAGCACGGCTGCGACGCGGTGCACCCCGGCTACGGCTTCCTCTCCGAGAACGCCGCGTTCGCCCGCCGCGTCCAGGAGGCGGGGCTGACGTGGGTGGGCCCCTCCCCCGAGGTCATCGACCTCATGGGCCACAAGACCCGCGCCCTGGAGGCCGCGGTCGCCGCCGGGGTGCCCGTGCTCGCCGGCTCCGGCGGGCCCCTGGAGGGCGACGACGACGCCGTCCTGGCGCTGGCCCGGGAGGTCGGGTACCCCCTGGTGATCAAGGCCTCCGCCGGCGGCGGCGGGCGCGGCATCCGCCGGGTGCGCGCCGAGGAGGACCTGCTGCGCACCGTCGACACCGCCCGCGCCGAGGCCGGGGCGAGCTTCGGGGACACCACGGTGTACCTGGAGCGCTTCGTCGAGCGGGCCCGGCACGTGGAGGTCCAGGTGCTGGGGGACGGCGAGACGTTCCTGCACCTGGGCGACCGCGACTGCTCCTTGCAGCGCCGCTCGCAGAAGATCGTCGAGGAGGCCCCGGCCCCCGACCTGCCGGACGCGGTCCGCGAGCGCATCCGGGGCTCCGCCGTGGACCTGGCCCGGCTCTGCCGCTACACCGGGGTGGGGACCGTGGAGTACCTCTACGACCCCGTCCGGCAGGAGGCGGCGTTCATCGAGATGAACACCCGCCTGCAGGTGGAGCACCCGGTCACGGAGTTCGTCACCGGTGTGGACCTCGTGGCCGAGCAGCTGCGGATCGCCTCGACCGGGCGGACGCGGCTGCGGCAGGAGGACATCGCCCTCACCGGCCACTCCGTGGAGTGCCGGATCAACGCCGAGGACCCGGAGCGGAACTTCCTGCCCAGCCCCGGGACCATCAGCCGGCTCGACTGGCCCGAGGGCGAGCACTGCCGCGTGGACAGCGGGGTGCGCGCCGGGGACGCCGTGGCCCCGTACTACGACTCGCTGCTGGCCAAGCTGATCGTGCACGGCGAGGACCGCGGGACCGCCGTGCGGCGGATGGGCGCGGCCCTGGCCGCCACGCACGTCGAGGGGATCCGCACCACGGTGCCGCTGCTGCAGCGGCTCGTGCTGGACCCGGTGTTCGCGGCCGTGGAGCACCACACCACCTGGATCGAGACCGAGCTGCTCGGCGGACCGCCCCGCGCGCAGACCGGTGAGGGGAGCACACCGTGACCGAGACCCTGCACCTGCCCACCGCCCGCTACACCTGGGGCGGGGACGAGTTCCTGTTCGTGGAGTTCGACGAGGCGATGAACCTCACCGCCAACTACCTGGCCACCACGGTGGCCCAGGGCCTCACCGGGCTCGCGCTGGACGGCGTGGTGGACGTCTGCCCCGCCAACGCGTCCCTGCTGGTGCGCTTCGACCCCGACGTCCTCGCCCCGGAGGAGCTCAGGCGCCGCACCCAGGAGCTGGAGAGCCAGGCCCGCACCTCCACCCAGCACACGGTGCGGACCCGGATCATCGAGGTCCCGGTCTGGTACCAGGACCCCTACACCGCCGAGGTCGTCCAGCGCTTCCGCGAGGGCTACCACCAGGACCCCTCCGGCACGGACCTCGACTACGCCGCCCACGTCAACGGCCTGGCCGACGCCGCCGAGTTCGTCCGCCGCCACCACGGGTCCCCGTGGCTGGTGTCCATGGTCGGGTTCGTGGCCGGGCTGCCGTTCATGTACCAGCTCGTCCCCCGGGAGCGGCAGCTGGAGGTGCCCAAGTACCTCAGCCCCCGCACGGACACGCCCCCGCTGACCGTGGGCCACGGCGGGTGCTTCGCCTGCATCTACTCCGTGCGCGGCGCCGGCGGCTACCAGATGTTCGGCGTCGCCGCCGCCCCGATCTACGACCCGGCCCAGGAGCTGCCCGACTTCCGGGACTTCCTCGTCCTCTTCCGCCCCGGGGACCTCGTGAAGTTCCGGCCGGTCGACGAGGCCGAGTACCGCTCCATCCAGCAGCAGGTCGAGGCCGGCACCTGGCGGTACCGGCAGGCGCCCGTGACCTTCGACGTCGAAGCCGCGCTCGCCGACCCCGACACCTACAACCGCACCCTCCTGGAGGCCCTCGATGGCGCTGAGAACTGAGCAGCCCGGGCTGCTGACCACCGTCCAGGACCGGGGCCGGTTCGGCCACTACGACGTGGGCATCCCGCAGGGCGGGGCCATGGACCAGGAGTCCGCCCAGGCCGCCAACAAGCTCGTGGGCAACTCCGCCGACGAGGCCGTGCTGGAGTGCACCTACACGGGCCCCTCCTTCACGGTGGACGCCCCGGCGACGATCGCGGTGGCCGGCGCCGACGTGCCCGTGCTGGTGAACGGGCAGGAGCGTCCGCCCTGGACGCGGATCGAGCTGGCCGAGGGGGACGCCGTGCGGTTCGGGGTGATCCGCGGCGGCGCCCGGTTCTACCTGGCCGTCCGCGGCGGCGTCGACGTGCCGGCGGTGCTCGGCTCCCGCTCCACCTACGCGATCGGGCGGCTGGGCGGGCTGCACGGCCGGAAGCTGGAGGCCGGGGACGTGGTGCCCGTGGGCGAGCCGACCGGCCTGCTGCCGGCGGTCCAGGAGATCCCCGCGTCCCACCGGCCCGCGCTCGGCGGTCCGCTGGAGCTGCGGATCGTGTGGGGCCTCTACGACCACCTGCTCACCGACGAGGGCCGGCGCCGGCTGGTCGAGGAGGACTGGAGGCTCACCCCGGTGGCCGACCGCATGGGCCTGCGCTTCGAGGGCCCCGGCGTGGAGTGGATCCGGCGGGAGCAGCCCTTCGGGGCCGGCTCGGACCCCTCCAACATCGTCGACGCCGGCTACGCCGTGGGCTCGATCCAGATCCCCGGCGGCACCCAGCCGATCGTGCTGCACCGGGACGCGGTCTCCGGCGGCGGCTACGCGATGGTGGGCACCGTGATCTCCGCGGACATGGACCTGCTGGCCCGCGCCACCCCGGGCACGGTCACCCGGTTCCGGGCGGTGGACCTGGAGGAGGCCCACCGGGCGCGGCGGGAGCGGGCCCGGCACCTCGAGGAGCTCTGGGCCCTGTGACCGCCCCGCGGTCGCGGCCCGGACGCTGACGAGGTCCGGGCCGCGACGACGTCCGGGCGGCCCCCGCGGAGGGACCGCCCGGACGTCGTCGCCGGCCCGCGCTCACACGGTGTCGGCGCTGAGCAGCAGCGCCCGCACGAGCCGTCCCGCGTCCATGGCCGGTCCGCCGTGGCGGTGCCCGTCCTGGAGGAGCCGCTCGAAGTCCGCGCCGCCGTCGTCCGGCAGGCCCCGCCGGTCGGCGAGGTGCCGGTCCACCAGGGCGTCGGCCAGCGCCTCCACGTCGGGGAAGATCTGCTGGCCCCCCGTGGGCGGGGCCAGCACCCACCGGTCGCCGAGGACGGTGATCCGCGCGCGGCGCCCCACGCTGCGCCGCAGCTCCGCGAGGACGGCCTGCTTCAGGCCGTGGCGGTTGATGTAGGCCGTGAGCGTCGAGACCGCACGCCCTCCGGGGCATCCTGCACACATGTCGTGGCTGCCTCCTTCCGCGCCGGCTACGGCATCACGTCGCCGCTGTTGGGCCCCAGCGTCTGCCCGGTGTAGAGGTCGCCGCCGGGCGAGGAGGCCAGCAGCAGGGCCGTGGGGGCCACCTCGTGGGCCTGGCCGAAGCGGCCGATGGGCAGCTCCGCCTGCTTGGCGGCCTTCCACTCCTCGGACAGCCCCTCGATCAGCGGCGTCACGATGGGGCCCGGCGCGATGGCGTTGACCAGGATGCCGTGCTCGGCGAGCTCCAGCGCCATGGCCTTCGTCATGCCGATCACCCCCGCCTTGGCCGCCACGTAGTGCGTCAGGCCCGTGCCGCCCTTGATGCCCAGCTGCGAGGCGATGTTGATGATCCGCCCGCCGCCGCGCGCCACCATGTGGGGCGCGGCCCAGCGGGCGGCCAGGAACACGCCCTTGAGGTCCACGGCGAGGACCTTGTCGAACGTCGCCTCGGTCATCTCCAGCAGCGGCGTCTCGTCCAGGATGCCCGCGGCGCTGACCAGGACGTCGATCCCGCCGAGCTCCTCGGCCACCCGGTCCATCGCCGCCCGCACGGCCTCGCCGTCGGTGACGTCCGCGGCGAGCGCCGCGGTGCGGCCGCCGAAGGCCCCGCACTCCTCCGCGACCGCCCGGGCGTGCTGCTCGTCGCGGTCCAGCACGGCCACGTCGGCGCCCTCCCTGGCGAAGAGCATCGCGATCGCGGCACCGATGCCGCTGCCGCCCCCGGTGACGACGGCGACCCTGCCGGTCAGCTGCTGTTCCATGTCTGCTCCTCCTGACGCGTTCAGCTCGGCCACCGGACGGTGAGCCCGCCGTCGACGATCAGCTGCTGGCCGGTGACGTAGGCCGAGTCGTCGCCGGTGAGGAAGCGGATGGCGCGCGCCGCCTCGTCGACGTTGCCCACGCGGCCCCACGGGATGATCGAGCCCGCGGCGTCGAGCCCCTCCCGGCCCAGGGAGTTGACGGCGTCCAGCGACTGCGGGCTCTCGATCAGCCCCGGGATCACCGTGTTCACCCGGATCTTGCGGGGGGCGAGCTCGACGGCCAGGGAGCGGCACAGGCCCAGCAGCCCGGACTTCGCCGCCGCGTAGTGGGCGTGCTCCTCCCAGCCGTACACCCCGCCCGCGATCGAGGACGTGGCGACCATCGCCCCGCCCCGGCTCATCCGCGTGCTGCAGGAGCGGAAGACGCGCATCACCCCGGAGAGGTCGACGGCCATCATGTCGTCCCACGCCTGGTCGGTCATCTCGGCGAGCGCGGCCCGGCGGAGGATGCCGGCGGCCGCCACCGAGATGTCCAGCCGGCCGTACTCCTCGAGCGCCGTCTCGGCGAGCCGCTCGGTGTCCTCGAAGCTGCGCACGTCCATGGGGACGGCCGTGCACCGCCCGCCGGCGGCCTCCACGGCGCGGACGGTGTCCGTCGCGTCGTGGGGGTCCGACGGCAGGTAGCCGATGACGCTGTGCGCCCCGGCCCGGGCGTAGGCCACCGCCAGCGCCCGGCCGATCCCGCTGCCGCCGCCGGAGACGACGGCGACCTTTCCCTCGAGTCCGTCGTCGCGCATCATGCGATCACCGTCGTCTTCCGGTGGGCGTCCTTGATGGAGCGGGTCCCGGCCATGCACAGCGCCGAGGCGAGCAGGCCGCCGGTGCCGGCGATGATCGCGGCCCAGGCGGTGTCCACGCCGGCGGTGAGCAGGATGGTGAGCAGCCCGGACCCGGCGATGCCGCCGAGCGGGGCCATCACGTGGGCCACGTTCGCGCCCATGCCGCGCACCTGGGGCGGGAAGGACTCGCCCATGTAGAACAGCAGCGCCGCGTAGGGGCCGGTGAGGAAGAACAGCGTCATGGCGTAGAGCGGGATGATGTAGGCAGAGGTGCCCGGGCCGATCAGCATCGCGAAGCTGACCACGCCGCCGGCGATCCAGCCCAGCACCACGGTCGGCTTGCGGCCGATCCTGTCGCCCAGCCAGCCGTGGAAGACGTAGCCCACGAAGCCCACCGCATTGGAGAGCACCAGGATGATCAGGGCGTTGTCGAAGGACACGCCCTTGGCCTCCACCAGGATCGTGGTGCCCAGGACGGAGAAGACCTGGATGCCGAACCAGTTGAAGAACCAGGCCAGGGCCAGGCACGTGGTGTGCCGGCGCAGCTCCGGGGTGAAGACGTCCTTGACGCCGGTGTGGTGGTGGGCCGCCTCCTCGAGGTCGTGCTCGGCGGCCAGCGCGTGGGCGCCGTCCACGTCGCCGGCCGCGCGACGGCGCCGGACCTCCCGCATGGCGGCGAAGGCCGGGGACTCCGGCAGGCGCAGCGCCAGGAGCACGACGATGACGGAGAGCACCGCCGCGACCACGAAGGACCACCGCCAGCCGATGATCGGCAGGGTGATGGCGGACAGGCCCGCGGAGACGAGCGCGCCCACCGGCCACCCGCCCTGCACGAGGGAGTACATGAGGCCGCGGCTCTTGGCCTCCTTGTACATCTCGTTGAGGTAGACCGCGTTGACGACCTCCTCGGACATCGAGAAGCCGGAGAAGGCGCGGATGACCACGAGGCTGATCGCGCCGACGGCCGCCCCGGTGAGCCCCGAGGCCACCGCGCCGCCGAGCATCAGGACGATCAGGGCCTTCTTGCGGCCCATCCGGTCGATGATGGTGCCCACGGCGAGGGCGACGACGAACACTCCGATCGTGGCGTAGGTGTTGATCGCGGTGGACTCGGCCACCGACCACCCGAACTCCTCGGCGATGACCGGGAGCAGCGTGCCGAAGAGGGTGAAGTCGTAGACGGAGGCCACCCAGGCGATGAAGCAGACGACGGAGACCTGCCGGATCGTCTTCGGCGTGATCTTGACGTTCCACGGCTCGACGCCGGAGGGCGTCGGGTTCGAGCGCAGAGAGGACATGGCGGTGTTCCTTCGAACGTGCCGGGTCAGCCGGCGGTACGGGGACTGCGGGTGGCGAAGTCGCGGGCGACGTCCTCCATGAAGGCGAACTCGACCCCGTCGTGGCCCTGGATGTGGTCGAGGAGCCGCTCGAGCATCAGCAGGTTCTGCGGCCGGCCGCAGACGTCCGGGTGGATAGTGAGCGGGAAGACCGCGTAGTCCATCTCCCGGTACACCCAGTCGAACTGGTCCTTCCACAGCTGCTCGATGTCGCGGGGGCTCACGAAGCCGTGGCTGTTGGGGCTGGACTTGATGAACATCATCGGCGGGAGGTCGTCCAGGTACCAGGAGGCGGGGATCTCGATCAGGTCCGTCTCCTCGCCGCGCACCAGCGGCTTCATCCACTCCTTCGCCGAGGCCGCCTGGTAGTCGATCTTGGTCCAGGTGTCGCCGACCCGCACGTAGTACGGGGTGTGGTCGTCGTGCATCAGCGAGTGGTCGTAGAGGAAGCCGCGCTCGAGCAGGATCTCGTTGGTCACCCCGGAGAACTCCCACCAGGGCGCCACGTAGCCCACCGGCTTCTTCCCGGCGCGCCGGGTGATGAGGTCCGTGCAGTAGTCGAGGATCTCGGTCTCCTGCTCGCGGGTCATCGCGATGGGGTTCTCGTGCGAGTAGCCGTGGACGCCGATCTCGTGGCCGGCGGCGACCACGGCGTCGAACTGCTCGGGGAAGGTCTCGACGGAGTGCCCGGGCCAGAACCAGGTCACCGGCATGTCCCGGCGCTGGGCGAGCTGGAGCAGCCGCGGCACGCCGACCTCGCCGGCGAAGAGGCCGCGGGAGATGTCGCCCGGGGAGTCCTCCCCGCCGTAGGAGCCGAGCCAGCCGCCGACGGCGTCGACGTCGATCCCCACGGACACGTAGATCTTCTTGGACATGATGTCTCCTCAGGTGGATGGATGGTCTAGAGGTGGGCGGTGAAGGCCCCGGGGAACTCGGCGGGCGAGGTCCCCAGGGAGATCAGGAGGGCGGCGAGCAGGCGCGCCTGGAGCGGGTTGAGGTCCCCGGAGGGGACGGCGCCGGCCGCCACGAGGTCGGTGCCCCCGCCGTTGCCGTAGCGCGGGACCACGGGTCCCCACGGGGCGCGCGTGCTGAGCACCACGGCGCAGCCGGCCCCGACCGCCCGGGCGACGGCCTCCGCGAAGCCCGGACCGGCGTTGCCGACCCCGGACCCGGCGAGGACCACGGCCCGCGCGCCCGCGCCCACGGCGTAGTCGAAGAGGTCGGGGGTGGCGCCGGTGTGCGCCGTGATGATCTCCACCCTGGTGTTGTCGAAGGCCGCGGGGGGCAGCGGCAGCGCGGGGCGCCGGACCGGCCTCGCCGTGACCACGAGGCCGGCGCCGGCCATGTGCGCCACCTCGACGCCGCCCTGGAAGGGGCTGCTCGCGGTGGTGTGCGCCTTCCGGGCGCCGCGGGCGGAGCGGACCGTCCCGTCGAAGGAGATCAGCACCCCGCTGCCCCGCAGCTGGGGGGACGCGGCGGCCAGCACCGCCTCCTCGACGTTGCGCGGCCCGTCCGGGGACGGGCTGTCGGCCGGCTGCTGGGCGCCGGTGAGCACCACGCTCTTCGGGGAGCCGTGCACCAGGTCCAGCAGGTACGCCGTCTCCTCCAGGGTGTCCGTCCCGTGGGTGACCACCACGCCGTCGGTGCCGGGCTCGTCCAGGGCCTCCCGGGCCCCCTCCGCGATCGACCGCAACTGCCCCAGCGTGAGCCGGTAGCTGCCCGTGGTGAGGACGTCCCGGGCCGACACGGTCAGCTCGCCGTACTGGGTCCGGGCCAACTCGGCCGCCGTGTCCGTGGCCACGGACCCCGTGGGCCCGCTGCCCCGGGACGCGATGGTGCCCCCCGTGCCCAGCAGCTGGATGTGCGCCACGGGCCGCCTCCTCCGTCGTGGATGGTCGGGCGACCCGATGGGTCGCCGTTCTATGCAAACGAATGCCGCAATCGATTGCGTAGGATGTTGGCACCGACCTTAGGGTGGAACCGGCGTGACGTGCAACACATTTACCCAGATTTAACGTCCGTTACTGTGGGGCAACACATGCGAGGAGGCGGAGATGGGCGCGCGACCAGCGGTCACCCTGAAGGCGCTGGCGGCCGAGCTGGGACTCAACCCCTCCACGGTCTCCCGGGTGCTCAACGACCCCAAGGGGCTCGGCTCCCGGTGGGCCGCGCCGGACACCACCGAGCGCATCTTCGCGCTCGCCGAGGAGCGCGGCTACCGCAAGAACCCCTACGCCGCCTCGCTGCGCACGGCCAAGTCGCAGATGATCGGGGTCGTCGTTCCCCGCCTGCAGGACTACGTCCTGGCCACGATGTACGAGGGCATCGACGAAGCCGCCTCCGAGCACGGCTACTTCACCGTGGTCTCCAACTCCCTGGACGACCCCGGCGCCCACCGCGCCAAGGCGGAGAAGCTGCTGGACCGCCGTGCCGACGGGCTGATCTTCGGGGACGCCCTGTTCGAGGACCCCTTCCTGGACGAGCTCGCCGGCCGCGGCGTGGCCTTCACGCTGGTGAGCCGGCGCTCTCCGGGACACCGCTCCGTGACCTGCGACGACTACGCCGGGGGCCGCATGGTCGCCGAGCACCTCGTGGCCTCCGGCCGCAGGACCTTCGGCCTCGTCGCGGGCGACCCCCGGGCCTCGACCTCGATCGACCGGTGCGCCGGCTTCCTCGACGCGCTCGCCGAGCACGGCCTCGGGGTGGACCCGGCCCGGGTGGCCCCGGGGGGCTTCGACGCACCGGCCGGCAGCGCGGCCGCCGAGCGGATCCTCGCCGCCGGGCCGCTGCCCGAGGCGGTGTTCGCGGTGAACGACTTCGCGGCCATCGGCGCCCTCGGCGTGTTCACCCGGGAGGGCATCACGGTCCCGGGGGACACGGCCCTCGTCGGGTTCAACGACACGCCGCTGGCCGGCAGCGTGGGGCTCACCACCGTGCGCTCCCCCATGCACCGCATCGGCCGGCAGGGCTTCGAGCTGCTGATGGACGTCCTGGACGGCAAGGACGTCGAGAGCGTGCGGCTGCCGCCCGAGCTGGTCGTGCGGGCGAGCACCTGAGCGGCGCCCCGCCGCCGGCGGGGACCGTCAGGCGGGCATCCTGCGCAGGGTGAGGTAGGAGCCCGCCGCGAGCAGCGCGCCCAGCAGGAGGGCCCACAGCGTCAGGCCCAGCGCACCGGCGTCGAGGACCCACCCCCAGACGTCCGGCCAGGCCTGCTGCCAGGTCACCAGGGCGACGAGCCCCACGACGGCGAGGCCGAGCGCGAGCAGCACGAGCACGAGCGTGGCCGTGCCGAAGCGCTTGAAGATCGTCGCGAACCAGAAGCCCACGACGAAGAAGAGCATCGTCGCCACGAAGTACGCCAGGCCGGCCGCGAGCGGCCCCTCCGCCCACACCCACTCGAGGTAGGCGAAGTACCCGTTCATGCCGTACCCGCCCGTGGCCTGCTCGATCAGCCCGAGCAGCACGAACGCCAGCGACATCCCGAGGCCGCTCACCGCCGCGGCCGCCAGGGAGCCGAGGTAGAACTCCCGGCGGGTGAGGCTCATGGCCTGGGAGAAGGGGAAGGACAGCGTCATGGCCTGGACCCCGACGACGAGGAAGTACCACAGCGGGGCCTGCGAGCCCCCGCCGATCTTGACGCCGGCGCCGCCGGCGCCCTGGATGATCCAGTAGACGAGCATCGTGATGACCCACGCCCCGCCGAGCACGAGAGCGGGCACCCAGACGAAGGTCTGCGTGTTGACGAACTGCAGGCGCACCACGTTGAGCGTGCGGTGGCGCGCGGCGGCAGGGCGCGCGGCGGCATCGGGGGCGGTCATCGGAGGGCTCCTTCCTGGGCGGCCGCGTCGAGCGCGTCGCGGCCGGGCGAACGGTGCTGCGTGAGGCGCACGATGAGCTGCTGCAGGGAGACGGGCGCCAGCTCGAGCCCCGCCGCGGTCAGGGCCGCGCGCTCGGTCTCGTCGAGCCGGCCGAGGAACGTCACGGAGGCGACCCGGCCGAGGCCCTCGCGGTGGATGACCTCCCGGCCGTGCACCGCCCGCTCCACCGCGGCGGCGTCACCGACGACGTTCATGGCCTGGGCGCGGGCGTCCTCGGTGGACTCGTCCATGACGATGCGGCCCGCATCGATCACGAGCACCCGCTCGAGCAGGTCGGACACCTCGTCGATGAGGTGGCTGGACAGCAGCACCGTCCGGGGGTGCTCGGCGTAGTCGGCCAGGAGGCGGTCGTAGAAGATCTGCCGTGCGACGGCGTCGAGGCCGAGGTACGGCTCGTCGAAGAAGGTGATCTCCGCGCGGGAGGCGAGTCCGATGACGACCCCCACGGCCGAGAGCTGACCGCGCGAGAGCTTCTTGATCGTGCGCCTGAGCGGCAGCTGGAAGTCCTCGACGAGCGCGTTGGCGAGCTGCTGGTCCCACCGCGGGAAGAACAGCCGCGCCGAGGCGAAGGCGTGCCGCGGGGTGGCGTCGTCGGGGTACTTCTGGCTCTCACGCACGAAGCACATGCGGCTGAGCACCCGGGCGTTCTCGTAGGGGTCCTCGCCGAACACGCGCACCCGGCCGCTGGTGGGCAGGTTCTGGGCGGTGAGGATCGACATCGCGGTCGTCTTCCCGGCACCGTTGCGCCCCAGGAGGCCGTAGATGGTGTCCTGCTGGACCTCGAAGCTCACATCGTCGAGGGCGAGCTTGTCCTTGTAGCGCTTCGTGAGGTTCCGGACCTCGATCACGGAGTTCATGCTGACGTCCTATCCGGCGGAGATGGCGGTTCCGTGCGGTCGGCACCGGCACGGACGAGCGCTGCGACGTCCTCGGGACCGAGCCCGATCTTGCGCGCCTCGGCGAGCAGCGGCTGGACGTAGCGCAGGGCGAAGGCGTCGCGCCGCTCCTGGAGCAGGAGCTCGCGGGCGCCCGGGGAGACGAACATCCCGATCCCCCGGCGCTTGTACAGCACGCCCTTGGTGACGAGCATGTTCACCCCCTTCGCGGCGGTGGCCGGGTTGATCCGGTGGAAGGCGGCTAGTTCGTTCGTGGACGGAGCCTGCTCCTCCTCGGCGAGGGTGCCGTCCACGACCGAGTCCTCGACCTGCTCGGCGATCTGCACGAACAGGGGCCTGCCCTCCTCGATCACGGCGACCTCCGAGTCCATGGGTTAGTTACTCAACTAATGAACCACGGCACCGAGGCCACGTCAAGGGTCCGTGCGATGCCGGCGCCGGGAGCTCCTCAGGAGCCCGTCACGGACCGCGCGGCGGGCGCGCCGGTGCTGCCCCGGACGATCAGCGTGCACGGGAACTGCCGGTGCTGCGCCGGGCGGTCGGGCGCGCCGATGCGCTCCAGCAGCATCTGCGCCCCGGCCCGGGCCATCTCCCGGCTGGGCTGGCGGACGGTGGTGAGGTCGAAGGACGGCCAGGACGCCATGTCCACGTCGTCGTAGCCGATCACCCAGCAGTCCCGCGGCGCCGACAGGCCCCGGGCGCGCAGCGCGTCCAGAGCCCCGAACGCCATGTAGTCGTTGGCGCAGAAGACGGCCTCCGGCGGATCGGCCCGGGCCAGGAGCCGGCCCGTCACGTGCTGGCTCGCGTCGTGGGAGAAGCCCGCGTGGACCCGCAGGTCCTCGGGCACCGGATGCCCCAGCTCCGCCATCCGCTCCAGGAACCCGCGGGCGCGGTCACGGGAGGTGCTGGCGTCCGGCAGCCCGCCGACGAACGCGGCGCGGGTCCTGCCGTGCGCGTGGAGGTAGTCGGCCACCGCGGCGCCGCCGGCGGCGTTGTCGCTGGCCACCTGGTCGGCGTCGAAGCCCTCCACCACACGGTTGATGAGCACGATCGGGCTGCGCTTCTCCACCGCCACCTGCAGCTCCACCGTGTCCCCCGTGGCGGTGGTGAAGATGACCCCGTCGACGGCGCGCTCGCGGATCGCCCCGAGCGCGTCGTGGTGGCTGTCGCCGCCGGCGTTCCAGAGGACCACCCGGTAGCCGGCGCGGTCCAGCTCCCGGGTGAGCTCGTCGAGGACCTCGGGATAGAAGGGGTTGGTGATGTCCTTGACGACGACCCCGACCGTGCGGGTGCGCCGGGTCTTCATGGCCTGCGCCCCGGCGTGGGGCACGTAGCCGAGGGCCTCCATGGCCGCCTGCACCTTGAGCCGCGTCTCGGGGGCGGTGCTGGTCGCGGAGGACAGGACCCGGGACACGGTCGCCTGGGACACCCCCGCCAGCCGTGCGACGTCTCGGCTCGTGACCATGCGGGCCTCCTCGGGGTTCCCGCGGGCGGCACCCCCGCGTACAGCGATCATATCCACCGCCCGCGCCGGGGCGAGCAGCTGCTGTGGACGCCGCTGAGTATACGTATTCACGAGACACAATCAACCCGTTGCCCGGCGTCGTGAATACGTATACAGTCGATTGTGTCCTGGTTCACAGAGACCGACGAGGGGCGCCGCGGTGGCCCCTCCCACCGATTGAGGAAAGGCATTGCCATGTCCGCAGGAACGACCACCCCCTCGTCCGTCGCCTCCACCATGCTCAAGCGCCCCGGCAAGACCGACACCGGCCGCGGCAGCTCCCCCGAGGTCCGGACCATCGTGGAGGGCGTCATCGACGACATCCGGACCCGCGGTGACGCGGCGGTGCGGGAGTACTCGCAGAAGTTCGACGACTACGGCCCCGAGTCCTTCCTGCTCGACGACGAGCAGATCGCCGAGATCATGTCCCGGGTCCCGCAGCAGGTCATCGACGACATCACGTTCGTCCAGGAGCAGGTGCGGCACATGGCGACCAAGCAGCTCGAGTCCCTGCAGGACTTCGAGATCGAGACCCGCCCCGGGGTCCGCCTCGGCCAGAAGAACGTGCCGATCCAGGCCGCCGGCGCCTACATCCCCGGGGGCAAGTACCCGCTGCTGGCCAGCGCGCACATGACGATCGTGACGGCGAAGGTCGCCGGGGTCGAGCGGGTCGCGGCCTGCACGCCCCTGATCAAGGGCGAGGTGCCCGACGCGACGATCGCGGCCATGCACCTGGCGGGCGCCGACGAGATCTACCTGCTCGGCGGCATCCAGGCCGTCGCCGCGATGGCCGTGGGCACCGAGACCATCCAGCCCGTGAACATGCTGGCCGGGCCCGGCAACGCGTTCGTCGCCGAGGCCAAGCGCCAGCTCTTCGGCGAGGTCGGCATCGACCTCTTCGCCGGGCCCACCGAGGTCCTGATCGTGGCCGACGAGCACGCCGACCCGTTCGTGGTGGCCGTCGACCTGCTCTCCCAGGCCGAGCACGGCCCCGACTCCCCCGCGGTGCTCATCACCACCAGCGAGGAGCTCGGCCGGAAGGTCGTCGAGCACGTCGACACGCTGCTGGTGGACATGCCCACCAAGGACTTCGCCGAGCCGGCCTGGCGGGACTGGGGCGCGGTGCACGTGGTGGAGACCCTCGACGACGCCTACGCCCTGGCCGACGAGTACGCCTACGAGCACGTGCAGATCCTCACCGAGAACCCGCGCGAGGCCCTGGAGAAGATGCACGACTACGGGGCCCTGTTCCTCGGCGAGGGCACCTGCGTGTCCTACGGGGACAAGGTCATCGGCACCAACCACGTGCTGCCCACCCGGGGCGCGGCCCGCTACACCGGCGGCCTGTGGGTGGGCAAGTACCTGCGCACCGTCACCTACCAGGAGGTCACCGACACGGACTCCAGCGCCTTCTTCGGAGAGCTGTGCGGACGGGCCTCCCGCGTGGAGCGCTTCGAGGGCCACGCCCGCTCCGGCGACGTCCGGGTGGCCAAGTACCGCGGGGGATCGCTGCCCTGGTCCGACCACGTCTTCGGGAACTGATCCGGCGCCCGCCGCCGGATCCGGCCCCCACCGGCCCGGGCACCCGGGCCAGGCCCCGCCGTCCCTCCGCGCCTCCGCCGTGAGCCGTGGGGGGCCGGGCGCCGCTTCGTCCCCGATGTGTCGCACCGCGACCACCGTCACCCTGAACGGAGCCTTCCATGGCTACTGCTGCAGTCACCTCCATGACCCCTGACCAGGTCCGGCGCCGGAGCCTCTACTCGGGCACGATCGGCGCGATCGTCGAGTGGTACGAGTACACCGTCTACGCCACCGCCGCCGCCCTGGTCTTCGGCCCGCTGTTCTTCCCGGCGATGGAGCCGGGCATCTCCCAGATCGCCGCCCTGGCCACCTTCGGGTGGGCTTCGTCGCCCGGCCCGTCGGCGCCTTCGTGGCCGGGCACCTCGGCGACCGGATCGGGCGCAAGGCCACCCTGATCCTCACCTTCTCCATCATGACCGTGGCCACCGCCGCGATCGGCCTGCTGCCCACCTACGAGCAGGTCGGGATGCTCGCCCCGATCCTGCTGTGCGTGCTGCGCCTGGCCCAGGGCTTCGCCGTGGGCGGGGAGTGGGGCGGGGCGGCGATCATCGCCGTCGAGAACGCCCCGGAGGGCCGCCGCGGGTTCTACGGCTCCTGGCCCCAGATCGGGGTCTCCTGCGGGCTTCTGCTGGGCACCGCGGCCGTCACCGCCTCCGCGGCGATCTCCGGGGACGCCTTCGAGACCTGGGGCTGGCGCCTGCCGTTCCTGCTCGCGATCGTGCTCGCCGCCGTCGGGCTCTACATCCGTCTCAACGCCACGGAGAGCCCCGAGTTCCTGGCCGAGAAGATGCGCCTGGAGAGGCTCGAGGAGAAGGAGCAGCAGAGCAAGGCCCCGCTCAAGGTGCTGTTCAAGCACCACCGCAGGCCCCTGCTGATCGCGATCTTCGGCCGCTTCGCCGAGGCCGGCAACTACTACCTCTTCACGGTCTTCGTGCTCTCCTACGTCACCACGACCCTGGGCGTGCCGCGCCAGTACGGGCTGGTGGCCGTGATGATCGGGTCGGCCCTGAACATCGTGATGATCCCCGTCTTCGGCCGGCTCTCCGACAGCATCGGCCGCAAGAAGACCTTCCTCCTGGGCGGGGTCGCGATCATCGTCACCGCCTGGCCGATCTTCGCCCTGGTCCAGACCGGCCAGCAGTGGGCGATCATCCTGGGCGTGGCGCTGTTCCTGGCCCTGGGCCACGCCCTCGTGTACGCGCCGCTGCCGGCGCTGTACTGCGAGATGTTCCCCACCTCGGTGCGGTACTCCGGCATCTCGGTGGGCTACCAGATGGCCTCGATCCTGCTGGCCGGGTTCATGCCCGCCCTGGCCGGGGCCATCGTCCTGTGGACCGGGGGCACCGGCATGGTCGTGGCCATCATCATCGCCAGCACCGCCGTCGCCATGCTCTCCATCTCCTTCGCCCCGGAGACCAAGGACGTCGACCTCGCCGCCGTCGGCCGGGAGCGCTCCGCGTAGTCCCCGGAGGACACCGAGGTCCTCGGTAGCCGGGCGGGTTCCGCCCGGCCACCGTTCCGCAGCACCGCACCCACGGATAGGTTGGCCCCATGCCGCGACGCACAGCACCCCTGCTCCTCCTGCCGGTGCCCGGCCCCGCCCCGGCCCGGGAGCACCGGCGATGACAGCCGGCTGCCGCCTCGACGGCCACCGCGCCCTGGTGACCGGCGCCGGACGCGGTCTCGGCCGGGCCGTCGCCGACGCCCTCGCCGAGCTGGGGGCGGAGGTGCACGGCACCAGCCGCGACGCCGAGGCCGCCCGCCGGATCGCCGAGCGCTACGGCACCGCGCCGCTGCAGCTGGACCTCGGGGACGTCGGGTCCTTCCCCGGGTTCGTCGACGCGCTGGAGGACGCCGGCGGGATCGACCTGCTGGTCAACAACGCCGGGGTCAACGTCCCCCGGCGCGCGGTCGACGTCACGGTCGAGGACTGGGACACCGTCCTGGACGCCAACCTCAGGGGCAGCTTCTTCCTCACCACCGCCGTGGCCCGGCGCTGGCTGGCCGACGGGCGCGGCGGATCGGTCGTCAACGTCGCCTCCCAGGCCGGGCTGGTGGCCATCGAGGAGCGGGCCGCCTACGGGGCCAGCAAGGCCGGACTGATCCACCTGACGAAGGTCCTGGCCCTGGAGTGGGCCCGCGACGGCATCCGCGTCAACGCGGTGGCCCCCACCTTCGTGCGCACCGAGCTGACCGCCTCGACCCTGGACCGCCCGGACTGGGCGGCGGAGCTGCTCGCCCGCATCCCGGCCGGCCGGTTCGGCGAGCCCGAGGAGGTCGCCGCCGCCGTGGCCTTCCTGCTCAGCGACGCCGCCTCCCTGATCACCGGGCACACCCTCACCGTCGACGGCGGCTACACCATCCGCTGACCCCGCCGTCACCGTCCGGCTGCCGGGCCACCGCGCCGGGCTCCCGGCGCCGGCGACGACTACACTGGGGGCCCAGGGCTCGTGGTTCTCGGGGGGACCCACCATGAAGAACACCCAGGGCAGCAGCAGTGCGATCGGCTGGTTCGTCCTGCTCGCCGTGCTCGTCCTCCTCGGCCTGTTCCGCTTCCTGCTCCTCGGCGGAGTGGTCGTCATCGCCCTCGCACTGCTCGGCCTGCTCGTGTGGTCGAGCGCGAGCTTCATCCGGAGCCGGCTCCGCGAGGCACAGGACGCCGGGGGCCCGGGCAGCGGGGCCGACCCGCCGCCGGTGGTGAGCCGCCGGACCGGGCAGCAGCCGGTGGAGGAGGCCCGGGAGGCCGGGGCCTCCGCCATGCGCACGGCGTGGATCTCCTGGCACCTGCGCTCCCTGCCCCCGCAGGACGGCAACCGGGACCCCCGCCTCCTGGCCGGGACGCTCGCCGTGGTCCCGCAGGCCGACTGGGACGCGGACCGGCTGCGGCAGCACGGGCGGGCGCTGTGGTCGCTGCGCACCAGCGCCCGGGTGCACCACCTGCTCGAGCAGGTGGACACCGGCCTGGACCGCACGGTGGCCATGATCTCCGACCGCACCGACGACGAGTTCGACACCCGCCTCGGCCAGCTCGACGACCGGTACCTCTACCACCCGGACCGGCAGGTCCGCACCGCCTACCTGGAGGGCGGCGCCCTGGGCGTGGAGGCCATCATGGACGCCGTGACCGCCGCCCGCGCGCGGGCCCGCGAGGACGCCGCGACCCGGGCGGCCGCGGAGTCCCTGGCCCGGCAGCGCAACGCCGCGCTGCGGGCGCTGCGCCGGACCTACTCCCCCGCCGAGAACCGGGACGCCCACGCCGCCTGGGACGAGCAGGCGCGACGGATCCAGGAGTGACCGCCCGGCGTTCCGCCGGGCGGGACCCGCAGGCGCCGCTGGTCGAGCTCCGGCACCGGGGCGGCGCCGCGCCGCTCGGGCGAGGACACCGGGCCGGGCGTTCGAGATCTACTCGCGGCCCCGGCGCAGGTGCTCCCGGAGGCCGGGGATGGCGAAGCGGACCAGCCCGTAGCCGGCCGGTTCGATCAGCCCGGCGTCGATCAGCCGGGTCCGGTAGTTGCCCACGGTGTTCGGCCGGGCCCCGATCCGCGCGCCGATGTCCCCGGCGGTGGACGGCCCGTCGTCCTCGGCCATGGCACGCAGGACGTCCAGGTCCCGCGGGGAGGCCGTGGCGAGCGCCGCCTCGATGACCACGCGCTCGTTCCGGCGGCGGGCGGCGGCGACCGCCTGGTCCACCATCGCGTCGGTGAGCACGGGCGAGACCTTCTCGGCCTCCTGCCACAGGAAGTACCCCACCAGCTGGATCAGGAAGGGGTAGCCGCCGGTGGCCTCGGCGGCACGGCGCGCCTGGTCCTCCGCGAGCGGGAACCCGCCGGCCGCGAAGGTGTCCGCGTAGGAGCGCCGGACCTCGTCCAGGGCGGCGGCGTGCAGGTCGATCCGGTCCGCACGGCGCAGGAACGTGGCCACGCCCTCGTTGAGCAGGTCCGAGACCGCCGCGGGCAGGCCGGCGAAGAGCAGGGCCACGGGCAGGTCCGCGCGGATGAAGTGCTGCACGTCCGCGGCCAGCTGGGCGATCTCCTGCCGGTCGGCGGCGTGGATCTCGTCCACGGTGATGACCAGGCCGGTCCGCTGCTCCTCCAGCAGGTGCAGCAGGCGCAGGCCCTCCTCCCGCCACTCGAGCTGCTCCCGGGGCGGCAGCTGGGTGGTGAAGCCGAAGCCCGCCGCGGTGACGGCGGTGAGCCGCCGGCCCTGGGGCCCGCCGCCGAGCTCCTCGGCCAGCCGGCGCATGGCGTGGCCGATGCGGTCCAGGAAGCCCTTCGTGGCCGTCTCGGAGACCACGGCCCAGCCCTGGGCGCGGGCCAGGTCCTCGGCCGCGCCCAGCATCACGGTCTTGCCCACGCCCCGGGCGCCCGTGAAGATGGTGAGCAGCCCGGGCGCCCCGGAGCGCAGGCGCAGCCCGTAGGCGAACTCGTCCAGCACCCCGGCCCGGCCGACGAGCTCGTGCGGGGAGGCCCCGGCGGTGGGCCGGAACGGGTTGTCCACAGCGCCCCCTGTGTATCTCGGTGAATCGTGTGAATCTTGTGAATTGGGTGGGCTCAGCGTACCGCCCCGGGACCCGGGGTGGGGCGCCGTCCTCGTCGCCGCCGTCCCGGGCCTCCGTGCGGTCCGCCCGCGGAGCCGCCGGCGTCACCGGGGGTGGTGGGACTCCTCGAGTTCGAAGACCGGCATGGGACGACCCTCCATCCTGGCCTTGAGCTGCAGCTGGACCGGGAGACGGCGGCCGCGCGGGCCGAGTCGAGCGTTGCACGCGGCGAAGGGAGCGGTTCAGCCGACGAGGGTGGCGAAGACGACGAAGTTGTCGTCGAACTCGCCGGTGAAGGCGTTGTAGCCGTCGCAGGTGATCAGCCGCAGCTCGGGCCGCTCGGTGTTCCCGTAGACCGCCTGGGTGTCGAAGCTGTCCTTGGAGTACTGCTCGGCCCGGTCCACGGTGAACACCGCCGTCGAGCCGTCCTCTCGCGCCACCTCGACGGTGTCCCCCGGCGCCAGGTCGCGAAGTCCGGCGAAGACGCCGGGGCCGCCGTCGGTCGCATTGACGTGGCCGAGGAGGACAGCAGGCCCCTGCTCTCCGGGGGTGGGCGACTGGTCGTACCAGGACGCGGGCGAGCCCGGCTCGCCGGGCGGTACCTCCAGCGTGCGATCCTCGCGCAGGCCCAGGTGCAGCAGCTGGGATGCGGTGCCGAGGGCGGGGATGCGCACGGAGACCGGCGCCGACTCCTGCAGGGGCGTGGGGTCGTCTGCTGGCACGGTCGCCGGGCCGGTGGGGCCCACGGACGGTCTCGTCGTCGTGGAGGGGGCGGACTGCGACGACGGGCCTGCCGCGTCCGCTGCCGAATCGCCCGGGGACTCCTGGGCGCAGCCGGTGAGCAGCAGGGCGGCGACCGCCGCAGCGGCCGGGAAGCCGCCGCGACGGTCGCGGAAGAGGGTCAGCACGGACACGAACCTATCCCGTCACGCTTGTCCCCGGATTGTCGGCCTGCCGCGCCTCACGCGCGGACGGCGCGGCGGCGGGCCGCGACGGTCACTCCGGCCGCTGCCGCCAGGGTCAGACCGCCCGCGAGCGCGAGACCGGGCGCGGCGGACTCGTTCTCGACGCCGGTGTCGGCGCCACCGACCGGCACCTGACCGACCTGGTCGTAGCCCTGGCCGCCGTCGTTCCAGTCTTCCGGCACCCAGTCGATGATCTCCTGGTACTGCACGCCGTCGTCGGTGCCGTCGGCGTCACAGCCGAAGCCGTCGCGGTCGGCGTCGAGGTGCAGGCCGTACGCGGGGTCACCGACGGGGATGTTGACCCGGCCGGCGGCCCGGGCCTCGGTGCAGTTGTCGAAGACGGCCGGGTTCTGCACGACGCCGTCCTGCACGACATTGGTGGGATCCGGTGCGACCGGGGTGTCGGGCGTCGGGAAGAGGTAGACCGACGTGCCACCACCCTCGCAAGCGACGCCGTCCCGGTTGCGGTCGAGATCGGGACTGTAGGCCGCGGACGACGCCGGGATGTTGTAGTAGCCGGCGTTGTTGGCGGCCGTGCAGTTCTGGAACATCTGAGCCGAGGCCGGCGCCATCGACAATCCGGTGAACCCGGCGGCGGCCATGGCGGCCAGTACTGCTGCAGTCTTCTTCATCGCGATTCCTCCACAGGTGGATGCATGTGATTCAGTGCACATTCATCATAAGAAGGGTGATGGTGTGTCAATGCAACCGGGCTGAAAAGGCCCGAAGAAGGGCCGTGGCCAGCCACAACATCGTCCTCGGCACAGCACTCAACCTCGGCGCTCCTGCCCGGCGGAGGAAATGAGTCCCCTGATTGGGGGACGCCGTTCTAGTGCGCCCGACGCCGTCCGGCCGGACTCACTCGGGCCAGGCGTTGCCCTGGATGACGCGCACGAAGTCCTCCCGGTGGAAGTCGGGGTCGAAATGGGCGAGCACGTCGTCGTTCATGGTGCCGAAGGTGGTCCCGGGACGGTCGGCCATGCCGTCGTAGAACGCGCGGAGGATCCGGTTCTTGAAGTCGGGGCGGGGGTGCGCGGCGACGACCTCGGCGCGGTGCTCCTCGGCGATCTGCTCCAGGTCCAGGCCCAGCACGTCGGTCTCGACGCCGAGGGTGACCACGGCGACCTCGGGCTCCAGGTGCAGCGGAACCTCCGGCGTGGTGTGCAGGGCGATCGCCAGCCACACGGTGCGGGCCTCCGCCGCGGAGCGGCCGTGGTCGCGCAGGAACACCTCGGCCGCGGCGGCGCCGTCGATCTCGAAGCGCCGGTCCCGGGTGCGGTAGTCGTCGGTGAGGCCGAGGTCGTGGAACATCGCCCCGACGTAGGCGAGCTCCGGGTCCACCTCGATCCCGCGGGCGGCGGACTTGAGCATGCCGAAGAGGAAGACCCGGCGGGAGTGGTGGAACAGGTTCTCGTCGGCGGCCCGGCGGACCAGCTCGGTGGTCTCGCGGGCGAGGGGCGAATCGGGAACGGTGATGCCGGCGATGGTCTCGGACACGGTGTCTCCTCTGCTCGGGTGGGTGCTGGCGTGCGGGGCCGGTCCGGAGCCGGTCCTCCCCCACTCTCTCAGGCGGGAGTGCAGCGGGACCGCAGGAGCGGGACGCCCTCCCCCGTCAGGTCGTCGCAGTACGCGGCGCGGCCGGCCATCGCCAGGGTGAGCGCCAGCGTGGTCCCGCGGACTCCCGGGCCGGAGCCGGTCTCGAACGGGCCGTCGGTCGCCACCAGGTGCAGCCCTTCGGCCGCGCTGCGGCTGGCCACGGCGAAGTCCCGGCTCGCGAAGAACCGCGCCACCTCGGTCACCGTGCCGACCGGTGGGGTGCGGGGCAGGCCGAGCGGGCGGCGGATGTCCTGGGCGTGCACGACGACCTCGCCCAGCCACGCCGCGGTGTCCCCGGTGGGTGCCGTCCTGCTGCCGATCACGGCCTCGAACCGGCGCAGCGTCTCGGCGGGGGTGGCGCCCCGGTGCTCGGCCAGCCGGCGCTGGTTGTGCCGGTCGGCGTCGAACCGGGCGCCCAGCATGCTCCGGATCCACCGGAGCCGGCCGAGGCTCGCGGCCGCGGTGAGGTGGGCGACGACCTCCTCCACCGACCAGCGCCCGCACAGGGACTGCTGCGCCCACCGGTCCTCGTCGAGGCCGGCCAGGTCCTCGGCCAGGGCCGCCCGCTCGGCGTGGACGGCCGGCCACAGATCGCTCGCACTGGTGCGCACCATGGCCCCACTCAAGCACATGCCGGGGTGCCGCGCGTGCGGTGTCCGCCGGTCCCGCTAGCGTGGCAGAGGACCCGCACCCCGGGGCAGCACACCGGCCACCCACCGAGGAGCTTCGATGACGAGCACCCGCTTCCTCCACACGAGCGACTGGCAGCTGGGCATGACCCGGCACTACCTCGAGGGCGAGGCCCAGTCCCGGTACACGGGCGACCGCGTGGAGACGATCCGCCGGATCGGGGAGCTGGCCGGGGAGCGGGGCTGCGCGTTCGTGGTGGTGGCCGGCGACGTCTTCGAGCACGCCAACCTGAGCCGCCGGGACGTCGGCCGCGCCCTGGACGCCATGGGTGCCGTGCAGCTGCCGGTGTACCTGCTGCCCGGCAACCACGACCCCCTGGGACCGGGCTCGATCTACGCCCAGGATGCCTTCCAGCAGCTCACACCGGACAACGTCGTGCTCCTGGACGGCACCGGTCCGTGGCCCGCCGCCGAGGGCGTGGAGCTGGTGGCCGCCCCCTGGCGCAGCAAGCGGCCCGACACGGACCCGGTCGCCCCGGCCCTGGAGGGCCTGGCGGCGGACGGCACGCTGCGCGTCGTGGTGGGCCACGGCATGCTCGACGAGCTGGACCCGGACCGGACCTCCCTCACCACCGTGCGCCGGGCGCCCCTGGACGAGGCGCTGGCCCGCGGGGCGATCCACTACGTGGCCCTGGGCGACCGGCACATCCGCTGGCCCGAGGACGGCCGCGGCGCTATCCACTACTCCGGCACCCACGAGTCCACGAGCTTCCGCGAGCACGGCCGCGGCCAGGTCCTGGAGGTCGCCCTGGACAACGACGGCGCGCGGGTCACCGCGCACGAGGTGGGCCGGTGGGAGCACCTGCGCCTGCAGCGCCGGCTCGACGGGCCGGAGGACGTCGACGCCCTGCGGGCCGAGCTGGCCGCGCTCACGCCCAAGGAGCGGATCATCCTGCAGACCGTGTTCACCGGCACCCTGAGCCTGTCCGCCTCCGCGGCGCTGGAGGGCCTGCTCGCGCAGCAGGCGGAGGTCTTCGCGAGCCTCAACGCGTGGGAGCGGCACACCGACCTGGTGGTCGTCCCGGACGAGCACGAGTTCGAGGACCTCGACGTCGGCGGCTACGCCGCGGACGCCGTCGCCGAACTGCGCGGGAAGGCCGCCTCCGACGCCGAGGACGCCCCCGCCGCCGGTGACGCGCTGCGCCTCCTGTACCGCCTCGTGGGAGGAGCGACCCGATGAAGCTGCACCGCCTCAAGCTGGAGAACTTCCGCGGCGTGACCGCCCGCGAGGTCGAGTTCCCCGACGCCGGGGTCGTGGTGGTCACCGGCCGCAACGAGATCGGCAAGACCTCCATGATCGACGCCCTGGACGCGCTGATCGCCCTGCCGGACAGCAGCCGGAAGCGCACGATCCTCGAGGCGAAGCCCGCCGGCCGGGACGTGCCCGTGCTCGTGGAGGCGGAGTTCTCGATCGGGCCGACCCGGGTGGTCTACACCAAGCAGTGGCTCAAGCGGCCGACCACGACCCTGCGCCACGTCTCGGGGGCCGCGGCCGGGCGCACGGTCACCGGCCGCGAGGCGCACGACGCCGCCGAGCAGCTGTGGGCCACCGCCGACACCACCCTGTGGCAGGCGCTGCGCTACCTCCAGGCCAGCGGCCTGGACCAGAACGCCCTGACCGACAGTGCCGCGCTGCGCCGGGCCCTGGAGTCCCGCGCCGGCGAGGCCCCGGGCGACGACCGCGAGGTCACCACCCTGCTGGAGCGGGTGGGCGCGGAGTGCGACCGGTACTGGACCGCCACGCGGAAGCGGAACGCCGGGTTCGTCCAGGCCGAGACCGACTGCCGGGACGCCGAGACCGCCGCCGCGGACGCCGCGGAGGAGCTGCGCGGCATCGCGGTGGTCGAGGACGAGCTGGCGGAGCTCACCGAGGAGATCGCCGACTCCGGACGCAAGCTCGCCGCCGCCCGGGCCGAGCGGGCGGAGCTGGACCGGGCCGCCGAGCAGGTCGAGGCCGTCCAGCGGCAGCAGCAGGAGGCCCGGCGCCGCCGGGACGCCGCCCAGGGCGAGCTCGACCGCGCCCTCGAGCGCGCGACCCGCCGCACGGAGCTCGCGGCCGCCCTCGCCGCCGACGAGGAGCGCAACGCCGCGCTCGCCGAAGACCTGCGCGCCTGCGAGGAGAACCTCGCGCCGGTGCGCGAGCACGCCGCGGAGACCGAGCAGCGCCGCACCGCGGCACAGGCCGCGGTGCAGGAGGCCCGGACCGCCCACCGGGCCGCGCGCGAGATTCAGAAGCACCTCGAGGACGTCGAGCGCCACCGCCGCGCCGGCTCCATCCTGGACTCGCTCGAGGCCGTCCGCGCCCGGCTGGCCGAGCTGCAGTCCCGGCCCGCCACCGAGATCGACGAGGACGTCCTGGACGCGCTGGACCGGGCCCAGCGCGCCGCGGAGCGGGCCGAGGCGGAGCTGGCCGCCGGCAGCGCCCGGGTGGAGCTGACCGCGATCGGGCACGCGCGGCGCATCGAGCGCTGCGGCGCCACGGAGGAGGTCCGCCCCGAGGAGCCGTGGTCGGCCCCGGTCACCGGCGAGGTCGAGGTCGGGATCCCCGGCGAGTGGCGGGTGCGGATCTCCCCGGAGCAGGGCATCGAGACCCGCCGGGACGCCGCGCAGCAGGCCGCCGAGGCGTTCACCGCGCTGCTGGCGCGGCACGGGGTCGCATCGGTCGCCGCGGCGCGGGCCGCGTGGCGCGACGCCCAGGAGCTGGAGCGGCAGGTGCGCGAGGCCGAGGCCGACCGCGACCGGCTCCTCGACGGCGAGGACGAGAGCCGACTGCGCGACGACCGGGACCGCCTAGCGGCCGCGATCGAGCAGCACGGCGACCGGCGCGGCGGCGAGCTGCCGGCGTCGGCCGACGCGGCGCAGGCAGCGGTGGAGGCCGCCGAGGACACCCTCACCGAGGCCGAGGACGCCGCCCGCCGCACGGAGGCCGCCGCCCAGGCGGCCCGGGCGACCCTGGAGACGGCCCAGACGCGGCTGCACTCCCTGCAGGGCGCGGCGCTGGAGCAGGAGCGGGCCCGCACCGCCGCCCGGGCCCGGCTCGAGGAGGCCCGCCGCGAGGTGCCGGACGAGGACCTCGACCGCGCCGTCACCGCGGCCGGCGAGGCGCTGGCCGCCGTCCAGGAGGAGATCGACGCGCACGAGGCGTCCCTGACCGGCCTGGACGCCGAGCGGGTGCTCGCCGACCGGCAGCTCGTGGCCGACCAGGTCGCCGGGCTCGAGCGGCTGCTCGCCGACCGGCAGGGCCGCCGCAGCTCCCTGCTGGGCAGGCTCGACGGCATGGGCCGGGACCGGGTGCAGCTGGTCCACGACCAGGCGGAGACCCGGCTCGAGGCGGCCCGGCGCCACCTGGCCGGCCTCGAGCGGCGGGCCGAGGCCGCCCTCCTGCTGGAGCGGACCCTGCTGGCCCACCGCGAGCGCGCCCACGCCCAGTACGTCCAGCCGTTCCGCGCCGCGGTGGAGCAGCTGGGCCGCGCCGTCTACGGCCCGGAGTTCGAGGTGGAGGTCAGCGGCACCCTGGAGGTGGAGCAGCGCAGGCTCGACGGCGAGTGGCTGCCCTTCGCCGCGCTGTCCACCGGGGCCAAGGAGCAGCTGGTGATCCTCATCCGGCTCGCCACCGCCCTGCTGGTGGACCCGGAGGACGGGGTGCCGGTGCTGCTCGACGACGCCCTGGGCCACTCCGACCCGCAGCGGCTGCGCCGGCTGGCCTCGGCCATCGCCACCGCCGGGGAGCGGACCCAGGTGATCGTGCTGACCTCCAACCCCGAGCGCTTCGCGACCCTGCGGGAGGCGCGGCGGATCGAGATGTGACCCCGGGGCCGTCAGGAGGCCGGTCCGCCGCCCGCGGGCGCCATCGGGCCCACCACGTCGTAGGTCGCGCAGACGAACGCGCGGTTGCGGGCCACGTCCGTCAGCTCCAGGTCGAACCGGCGGGGGAACAGGGGCCGGCCGGCCCCGAGGGTGACCGGCGCGACGGAGACCACCAGCTGGTCCAGCAGCCCGGCCTCGGCGAACTGGGCCGCCAGGTCCCCGCCGCCGACGACCCAGATGTCCTTCTCACCGGCGGCCTCCGCGAGGGCGGCGTGGATCGGTGCCACCTCCCCCTGGGCGAAGCGGAGGTCCGCCCCGGGGATGCCCGGCAGCTGCGCGTGGGTCACCACCCAGCTGGGCATGGCGTAGGGCCAGTCCTCGCCGGAGGCGTGCAGGTGCGCGCGGACCCACTCGTAGGTGGTGCGTCCCATCACGACCGCCCCGATCCCGGCGATGAACTCGTCGTAGCGGTAGGGCCCCTCGGGGTCGGAGTCCTGCCGGAACAGCCACTCCAGGGAGTCGTGCTCGTCGGCGAGGAAGCCGTCCAGGGTGGTGGCGGTGTAGAAGACGGTGCGGGCCATCGGGGACCTCCTGTGCGTCGTGGCGCCCGCTCGATCGGCTGCCCGGCGTCGGGGGTGACCCCGGTCCGCCGCAGCATCGGCCGGACGGGCTGCGGACGAGCCGCGGGCGGCTGTGCACCCTCCATCATCGTCGGCCGGCGGTGACACACAAGACCTCCTCGGCCGTCTCCCCTTGCTCCCGCATTCTCCGGCGCGCACTGTGAGAGGAACGCACCTAGGCGCGCGCCGATGACGACCGTCATCACCGCCCGCCCCCGGTGCGGACGGCATGCACCGGCCGGGAGGAGCACCATGGCCATGTCCGCCCCGAGCCCCCGGGACACCGGCCGCCGATCCCGGAGCGGTTCCCCGGTCCGGCGCCGACCGGTGACGGTCTTCCTCCTCCTGGCCCTGGGCCTGGGCTGGGCGGCGCTGACGGTCCCGGTGCTCACCGGAGCTCCGGTGGAGCCGTTCCTGCTGGTGATGACCTTCGTCGCGCTGCTGGGCTCGGCCCTGCTGGTGACCCGCCTGGCGGACGGCCCGGGCGCGGTCCGGCGGTTGCTGGGCCGGGCCTTCGCCTGGCGCTTCGGCGCGGCACGCTGGGCCGTGGTCCTGCTGGGCATGCCGGTGCTCACCCTGGCGCTGGCCGCGGTCACCGGCACCCTCCGCAGTCCGCCGAGCGGCTGGGCGGCGGAGGCCGGGTGGTACCTGTTCAGCACCCTCGTCTACGGGGCCCTGGTGCTCAACCTGTGGGAGGAGACCGCGTGGGGCGGGTTCCTGCAGTCCCGGCTCACCGCCCGCCACGGGCTGCTGGTCGCCGCGCTGCTCACCGGCCTGCCCTTCGCGGGGATCCACCTGCCGCTGTACCTGGCCGGGGGCTGGAGCGGGGAGACCGCCCGGGACCTGGGGCTGCTCCTCCTGCTCGTGCCCGTCTACCGGTACCTGCTGGGCATGCACCTGCTGGACACGGGCGGCAGCGTCCTGGCCATCGGCGTCCAGCACGCCTCGTGGAACGCCGCCGCGAGCCTCGGAGCGGTCGAGGGCGAGTGGCAGGTGATGGTGGCGGCGGTCCTGCTCACCGTCCTGGTGGCGCTGGAGCGGCACGTCAGGGGCCGGGACACCCGGCCCCTCGGCCGGAACGCCGAGCGACGGGCCGCCGCCGGGTGGACCGGTCCGCGCGGACCCGCTCCGAGGACTCCGGACGACGGCCGACGATGACCGGGCCGCCCGGCGTCAGGCGGGCCCGGTCGCGTCGTCGGGCCGCCGTGCCTCCAGCAGGCCGACGAACATGGTGCGGTGCAGGCGGTCCACGTGCTGGTGGGTGACGTCCACGGCTGTCCGGCAGTCCCGGGCGGCCAGGGCCCGGACCAGTCCGATGTGGTCGTGGTTGGACAGGTGCAGCTGGTCGATCGGGTACGGGATGAAGTAGCCGTAGAGCTGCTCGAGCACCCTGAGGTACTCCTCCGCGGCGCCGCCGACGGCGGCGGCCTCGGCGACCGCGCGGTGGAACGCGTCGTCGGCCTGATGGTAGACGGACCAGCTCTGCGCCTCCGCCATCCGGCGGGTGAGCTCCTCGAGGTGCCGGAGGTGCTCGTCCGTGGCGCGGAGCGCAGCGAAGTGCGCCAGGGAGCACTCCATGAGGAGGCGGCGGTCGATCAGGCCGTGCACCTCCACGGTCTCCGCCCCGGGCACGACGAGCCGGCGCAGCGCCTCGGCGCACGGCTGGTCGGCGACGAAGGTCCCGCCGCTGCGACCGCGCCGCCGGACCAGCACGCCGTCGTCGGCGAGGCTCATGAGCGCCCGCCGGGCGGTCATCGGACTGACGGAGAGCCCGCGCGCGACCTCCTCCTGGTCCGGCAGCCGTTCGCCGGGCCGGAGCATGCCCAGGGAGATCGCCATGCCGATCCGCAGGCGCACGGCGTCGATGGCGTTGCGCCGCCCGACACCGCCGAGCACCCCGGTGCCGAGGGCGTCCGCCGGTGCGTCGTCGTGGGTCACGCCGTCCACTGTACGGCCGGGCATCGCACCCCTTCCCCAAATAGATCAGTTAGATCTAATATAGCTGGCACACGCCGGATCAGCAGATCGGATTCCCCATGCACCGCACGCTTCCCCTGGTCGCCGCCCAGGCCGTCCCGCGCCTCATCGGTGAACCGGTGTCCGCCTTCGCCGACGAGGTCGGCGCCATCCTCCGGACGCGCCCGGACACCCGGCTGGTCGTCTTCCCGGAGCTGCACCTGTTCGCCGACGGGGACCCCGACCTGCAGCGCACCGAGGCCCTGCAGGACAGCGCCCAGCCGCTGGACGGGCCCCGCACCCGGGAGCTCCGGCAGCTGGCCGGGGACCTCGGCATCTGGCTGGTACCCGGCAGCGTCTGCGAGCGCGGCCCGGAGGGCCAGCTGTTCAACACCCAGCTGGTGCTCTCCCCCGAGGGCGAGCTCGCCGGCCACTACCGCAAGGTCTTCCCGTGGCGCCCGCACGAGCCCTACGACCCCGGCGACCGGTTCACCACCGTCGACGTCCACGGCGTGGGGCGGCTGGGGCTGAACATCTGCTACGACGCGTGGTTCCCCGAGGTCACCCGCCAGCTGGCCTGGATGGGCGCCGAGGTGGTGCTCAACGTCGTGAAGACCACCACCCCGGACCGCCGCCAGGAGGTGGTGCTGGCGCAGGCCAACGCCATCACCAACCAGGTGTTCATGGTCAGCGTGAACTGCGCCGGCCCCGTGGGTGCCGGGCAGAGCCTGATCGTCGACCCGGAGGGACGGGTCCTGGCGTCCTCCGCCGACGACCGGCCGGAGCTGCTCGCGGCGGACCTGGACCTGACGCACGTCGAGCGCGTGCGCGCCGACGGCACGGAGGGGATCAACCGCATGTGGTCCCAGTTCCGCGCCGGCGAGACCCCCATCGAACTTCCCGTCTACGGGGGCCGGATGGACCCGGCGACCTGGACCCCGCGACCCTTCACATCCTGAGGACACCAGCATGGACACGACGACCCTGACCCGCACGCTGCGGCTGCCCTCGCTGGTCCTCTTCGGACTGGCCTACCTCACCCCGATCATCGTCCTGGGCATCTTCGGCGTCATCGCCGAGACCTCCGGCGGGGCCGCGCCGGCGGCCTACCTCGTGGCCCTGGCGGCGATGCTGCTGACCGCGCACAGCTACGGGCGGATGGCCGCGGCCCACCCCGTGGCCGGCTCCGCCTACACCTACGTCCGCCGCTCCATCGACTCCCGCGCCGGGTTCCTGGTCGGCTGGGCTGTGCTGCTCGACTACCTCTTCCTGCCCATGGTGATCTGGCTGATCGGCGCCTCCTACCTGGACGCCCAGTTCCCCGGCGTGCCCTTCGCCGCGTGGATCCTCGGGTTCGTCGTCATCACCACGGTGCTCAACGTGCTCGGGATCAAGGTCGCGGACAAGGCCAACTACGTGCTGATGGCCTTCCAGCTGCTCGTCCTGGCGTTCTTCGTCGTCCTGTCGGTCGGCTCCGTGGCCTCCGCGGCCGGGCCGGGCGGACTGGTGAGCGCCGAGCCGTTCCTCAGCAGCAGCTCCGACCTCGGGATGGTCACGGCCGGCGCCGCCATCGCCGCGTACTCCTTCCTGGGCTTCGACGCCGTCACCACGCTCACCGAGGAGGCGGTCGAGCCGCGCAGGAACATGCCGCGGGCGATCATGCTCATCGCCCTGATCGGCGGCGGCATCTTCGTGGTCGTCTCCTACGTGACGCAGCTGGTGCACCCCGGCGGCGCGTTCGAGGACACCGCCTCCGCCGCCTCCCAGATTGCCCTGCAGATCGGCGGTCAGCTGTTCGGGGCGGTCTTCCTCGCCGGCCTCGTCGTCGCGCAGTTCGCCTCCGGCCTGGCCGCGCAGGCCAGCGCCTCCCGGCTGCTGTACGCCATGGGCCGGGACGCCGTGCTGCCGAAGGCCGTGTTCGGCCGGCTGGACCCGCGCTTCCGCACCCCGGTCCTGAACCTGGTCATCACCGGCGCCGTGGGCCTGATCGCGATCTTCCTGGACGTGGCCACGTCCACCTCGTTCATCAACTTCGGGGCGTTCACCGCCTTCACCCTGGTGAACCTCGCCGTGATCTTCCACTTCGTCCGCGAACGCCGCGCCGGGCGCCGGCTCAACGTCCTGAGCTACGTGGTGGTGCCCGCCGGGGGCGCCCTCGTGTGCGCCTTCCTGCTGTCCCAGCTCGACGCGAACGCCCTGACGCTGGGCTCCGTCTGGCTGGTGTGTGGGATCATCGCCCTGGCCGTGGTCACCCGCGGCTTCCGCGCCGCGCCGCCGGAGATGGCCGCCACGGAGCAGCAGGTGACCCACGAGGTCGCCTGATCCCCCTGCTGCGGAAGGACATGACGCGATGCGGATCGCCGTGGGACAGCTCCGGTCCGGCCCGGACGTGGGTGCGAACCTGGCCGCCATCGCGGGCCTGGTCGAGGACGCCGCCGCCCGCGGCGCCCGGATGGTGGTGCTGCCGGAGTACGCCACCTACCTGAAGAAGGCCGTCGACGAGACCTTTCCCCAGGTGGCCGAGCCGCTCGAGGGCCCCGTGGGCGCCGAGCTGGCCCGCCTCGCCGCCCGCCACCGCGTGACCGTGGTGGCGGGCGTGGTCGAGGCCTCCGCCGTGCCCGGTCGCGCGCACAACACCCTGGTGGTCCACGGCCCCGACGGGCGGCTGCTGGCGCGCTACCGCAAGATCCACCTCTTCGACGCCCAGGGCTACGCGGAGTCCCGGTTCATCGAGGCGGCACCCGCCCCGGAGCCGGTGGTCTTCGACGTCGACGGGCTGCGCTTCGGCCTGCTGACCTGCTACGACCTGCGCTTCCCGGAGCTGGCCCGGGCGCTGGCCGACGCCGGGGCGCAGGTGCTGCTGAGCTGCGCGGCGTGGGTGCCCGGGGAGCACAAGCTGCGGCAGTGGCAGGCCCTGTCCACGGCGCGGGCGATCGAGAACGGGGCCTACATCGTCGGGTCGTGCCAGGCGGAGCCGATCTCGATCGGCCACTCCCTCGTGGTCGACCCGATGGGCGCGGCCGTGGCCGAGCTGGGCACCGGCCCCTCCCTCGCCGTGGCCGAGGTCCGGCCGGAGCTGATCAGCGCGGCACGGCAGCGCTTCCCCACGGCCGGGCAACGCCGGCTTCCCGCCTCCGGATGACGCGCTCGCGGGCCCGGAGCGTCCCTCGCGTGAGGTGGCTCACCTAGACTCGTGGTCACGCAGACGAAGGACGGACATGAGCATCGAGGACCAACGGCGTGCCCGGGCAGCGGCCACGGGATCGGACGGCCCGACGGCGGACGGCCGGGCCCGCTCCGGAGCCGAGGCCCGGGAGGCCGATGTTCGGCAGGCCGATGCCCGGGAGGCCGATGCTCGGGCCGCCGAGCTGGACCAGGCGCTGGCCGAGGTGCGCAAGGTCGGGGTCGAGGCCAGCCAGCTCCTGCGCACCGAGGGCCTGAAGCCGGCCCGGCTCGTGCACTTCCCCCGGGGCGCCCGGTCCTACCCCCTGCTCGGCCGTGGGCTCTCCGGGGTCCGCTGCGGCCACGGCTGGCACGTCGTCCGCGGCCTGGTCGTGGGCACGGACGGGCGGCTGTGGGCGCGTACGCCGGGCCCCGACGCCACTCCGCAGAAGGACCTCGGCGCGTGGCGGCTGGAGGTGGAGCCGCCCGGCGGTCCGCGTGAGCTGCCGGCTCCCGTGGCGTTCGACGGCACCTCCCTGCACACCCTGCGCCCGGTCTCCGAGCACGAGTACCTGAAGGTCGACCTCATCGACCGCCTCACGGACGGCTACGCGCGGTTGCTGATCCTCCACCACCGGCAGAGGTGAGGGGAGGTGTGCCGTGGTTCGGGCGTCATCCGTCCCGGCCGATCGGCACACGTCAGGGCGCTGCGCCGTGTCGCATCGACGTGCGTGACCGACGGCGTGTCGTCCTCCGTCGGCCCTACAGTCGAAGCTGTGATTGCATTTGTGAACAAGGCGCTCGGAGGAGTTCCCTACAAGCTTGTCCCGGGGCCTGGTCCTCACGTGCCGTCGGCGCACGGCGCAGCAGGTGGTGCCGGGTGAGCACGCAACCCGCCGACTTCAGTCTGGCCAACCTCCCGCTCGGCGCCCCACTGGAAGCTGAGCCGGGGCGGGAGCGCGGCGTCTACTCCTGGTGGCTGGACACCGCCCGCCACCCCACCCCGGAGGCGGCGGGTCTCCTGCAGCTGCCCGAGGTGCCGCGACTGGTGCACGCCTCCGGCCGGGCCGAGCTGCTGTACATCGGCCGAGCCCGCCGCAATCTGCACCAGCGCATCGCGGGCCAGCACCTGCGGCGCACCCGGTCCTCGGCGCTGCGGCGCACGCTGTTGGCCGCACTGCTTCCGGGCGACCCGTCCTGGCGGGAGGGCGCGGCCGTGGACGGGCGGGGCCGGGTGGTGCTCGCTGAGGTGCAGGAGCAGCGGCTCACGGCGTGGATGCAGGAGCACCTGCTCCTCGGCTGGGCGGCCTGCCAGACGAAGGACGAGGTGGACGCGCTGGAGCAGCGGTGGATCGCCGAGCACCAGCCGGTGCTGAACACGGACGGCACCGAGCACGGTGCTCAACTGACCGCGTTGAAGGAGACTTTCCGCGAGGGTCTGCCCCGGCGGCCCTGACCTCGGCGCACGCGGGAGACCGCAGGCCACCGGCCGCGCGGCCCGGAGCTGCTCCGGCAGCCACACGGACCGCACGGCGGCCTGCCGCCCCGGCGGCTCACCACCTACACTCGGAGCGTGCCGAGAACCTCCAGCACGCAGCGCTCCAGAGGGCCGAAGCACCCGACGCTGGCCGACGTCGCCCGCGCCGCCGAGGTCGACCCGTCGACGGTCTCCCGCACGCTCCGCCGGGGCGAGGACGGCGCCCGGACCGAGCGCGCCCGGCGGATCTGGGCGGTCGCGCGCGCCCTCGACTACCGCCCCAACCTCGCCGCGGCGGCGCTGCGGACCAACCTCACCCGCCTCGTCGCCGTCTTCATCCCCCGGCTGCGGGACGAGGTGCTCGCGCTGATGTGCGAGGGCATCGAGGAGACCCTGGGTGCCGCCGGCTACCAGTGCGTCGTGCTGGCCACCGGCGACGACCCCGAGGTGCAGCTGGCCAAGCTGCAGATCGCCCTCCAGCGCCGCGTGGACGGCGTGCTGGTCGGCGACGCCGTCATCGGTTCCCCGTTCCTGGCGCGCGTGCGCGCCGCCGGGGTTCCCTGCATCCTCTTCAACCGGCCCCGGCGCGGCTACCGCTCGATCACCATCGACGACCGGGCGGGCGGGCGGATGGCCGCCGAGCACCTCCTGGCGCGGGTCGAGGGGCCGCTGGCCGTCTACGGCGCCATGGACCACGCCCAGAACCTGATCCACCGGGTCGACGGCTTCCTCGGCGCCTGCCGGGCCGCCGGCCGGGCAGTCGACCCGGAGCTGATCTTCCACGGCGGCCTCTTCGCGGAGGACGGGCTCGGGGTGGCCGAGCGACTGCTCGCGCTCCCCCGCCCTCCCCAGGGCATCTTCGCCGTCAACGACGCCGCGGCCGTCGGCGTCCTGGGCGAGTACGTGCGCCACGGCGCCCGCCCCGGGGAGGACGTCTTCGTGGTCGGATTCAACGACGTCTTTCTCGCCCGGGTGATGTCCGTTCCCCTGACGACGGTCGCCAGTCCCATGCAGGAGCTCGGTGCCGCCGCAGCCACTGCCCTGCTCGAGCTCATGGCCGGCGGCCGGCCCACCTCTCAGGTCATGCCCGTCGAACTGCTCGTGCGCGCCTCGACCGGCGGACCCGAGCCGTCGGCCGGGTCGGGCGTGTCTCCCAGCACCTGAGTTTCGCCGCCGTCGAGCGCACTTCCCTCGACGTCGAAAATGCAATCGATTGCGAAAACCGTTGACCCGGCCCGCCCCACCCCATAGCGTTCGTGGCACGGCTCACCTCCGCGGCGGCCGCCGGACGGGACGTCCCGCCGGGCACCACCGCGGCGGACCACGACCGGTGCGACACCGGTCGGAGCCGCCGCCCACCGGCACGCCGCCGGGAGCGGGCACCGCCGGAGAGCCTCCGGTGCGGCGCCGCCCCACTGGCGTGCCGAGACCCCCGATGAGGGAGGACCCGGATGTCGTTCGACGTGGTGGAGGCGACCCAGCGGGTCGAGGAGCAGATCGATCGGCTCTCCCGGCTGCGCTCCGAGGACCGTCCGGGCTGGACCCGGCAGGTCTTCGGCGAGCCCTATCGGGAGTCCCGCGAGTGGGTCGCCGCGACGATGCGGGAGGCGGGCCTGGAGGTCCACCGGGATGCCGCCGGGAACCTCGTCGGCCGGCTGGCCGGCACGAACTCCTCCGCCCCGGCGCTGATGACGGGCTCCCACACCGACACCGTCGACGGCGGAGGCCGGTTCGACGGGGTGGTCGGCGTGCTCGGCGCGATCGAGGCCGCCCGCAGCATCCGCGCGTCCGGCACCCCGCTGAGCCGGGACCTGCTCGTCGTCGACTTCCTCGGCGAGGAGTCCAACGAGTACGGGCTCAGCTGCCTGGGCAGCCGGACCATGGCGGGAGAGCTGACCGCCACCGACCTGGACCGGCGCAACGCCGCCGGGCGGTCGCTGGGCAGCGCCTACGAGGCCTTCGGCCTCGACCCCTCCACCCTGCTGGACCCCGCCCGCACGGCCCCGGGGCCGCTGCACGGGTACGTGGAGCTCCACATCGAGCAGGGACCGGCCCTCGAGCAGGAGGGCGAGCAGATCGGCGTGGTCACCTCGATCTGTGGGATCGAGCGCTTCGTCGCCCGCTTCGCCGGCCGCGAGGATCACGCCGGCACCCGCCCGGTCGCGGACCGGCACGACGCCATGGTCGCCGCCGCCCAGGCCGTCCTGGCCGTGCGCAGCGAGGGGTGCGGCGCCCCCGGCGTCGCCACCACCACGCACGTGCGCAACCGCTCCTCCTCCCCCAACGTGGTGCCCAGCGCGGTGGACGTCTCCGGGGAGCTGCGCAGCATCGACCGGTCGTGGCTGACCGGGGCCAAGCGGCGCCTGGGCGAGCAGATCCTCGCCGCCTCCCGGGAATACGGCGTGGACGTGGACTTCGACTGGACCTCGGACAACGAGATCGTCGACGTCCACCCGCGCGCCTACGACCTCGTGGCGGCGACGACCGCGCAGCTGGGCTACTCCTGGCGGCCCGTGCCCAGCGGCGCGACCCACGACGCCGTGCACCTGGCCTCGCTCGCGCCGATGGCGATGATCTTCGTGCCCTCCCGCGACGGCCGCAGCCACTGCCCCGAGGAGTGGACCGACGCCGCGGACATCGGCCGCGGCGTCCACGTCCTGGCGGAGACCCTCCGCACCCTAGACACCGCCCGGCTGTGACGGCGCACCCCGCGCCGGAGGAACCACCCGTCCCGACCCTCGAGCCCCCGTTCCGTCATCCCGTTCTGGAGGGACCCGCATGAGACCGCTGTCCGAGTACGTCAACCTCCCCTTCCTGTGGGTCTGCGCCCTCGGCGTCTTCGCCGTGATCATCCTGCAGACCGTCATCTACGTGCGCGCCGCCCGGACCGCCGGGGCGGACCTCGGGTTCACCCGGGAGGACCTGCGCCGCTCCTTCAAGTCCGGCGGCATCGCCGCGATCGGGCCCTCCCTCGCGGTGGTCGTCGTGGCCATCGCCCTGCTGCCGCTGTTCGGCGCGCCCGCCGTGCTGGTGCGCATCGGCCTCGTCGGCTCGGCCGCGACCGAGACCTCCTCGGCCAACCTGGCGGCCGGGACGATGGACGCCGCGCTCGGCGGGGCGGGCTGGACCCCGGAGGTCTACGCCGTCGCGTTCATGGCCATGAGCCTCTCGGGCGGGCTGTGGATGCTGGCCACCCTGATCCTCACGCCCATGCTCAAGCGCGGGGACACCAAGCTGCGGTCCGTGAACCCCGCTCTGATGGCCATCGTGCCCTCGGCAGCTCTGCTCGCGGCCTTCGCCTCCCTGGGCGTCGCCGAGCTGCCCAAGGGCAGCGTGCACATCATCACCGTGGCCACCTCGGCGCTGGTGATGGCCGTGTGCCTGGTGCTGACCAAGCGCCTGAACGCCCCGTGGCTGCGCGAGTGGGGTCTGGGCATCTCCATCATCGTCGGGCTGGTCGTGGCCTACTTCGCCCACGGCGCCGGCCTCGGCCCCGCCGCCTGACCCCCTCTGCGACCCCAGGAGCTCCCATGGCCACCACCACCAGCTCAGCAACCGCCGCCTACGCGGCCTACGACCGCACCACGTCCCGATGGGGCCGGATCACCATGACCATGGGCCTGCTGCTCTCCCTGGCCGGCCCCGCCTACCTGCTGTTCTTCAGCGACCTGGACATCCCGCTCTCCACCGTGGTCACCGCCTACCTGGCCGTGGCCGCGGTCTTCGCCGTGCTCGCGATCGTCGAGCCCCTGACCTACTTCCCCGTCCTCGGACCGGCCGCGATGTACCAGGCCTTCATGATCGGCAACATCGCCAACAAGCTGCTGCCCTCGGCGATCGTGGCGCAGGCCGCCATCGACGCCAAGCCCGGCACCCGGCGTTCCGAGCTGGCCGCCGTGATGGCCATCTGCGGCGCCGCCGTGGTGCACATCTTCTCGCTGCTGATCTTCGTCGGCATCCTCGGCACCTGGCTCGTCAGCATCGTTCCCGCCTCGATCACCGAGGTCGCCCAGCTCTACATCTTCCCCGCCATCATCGGCGCCGTGATCGTCCAGCTGGCCGCCTACGTCAAGCAGCCGCGGATCACGATCATCGCCCTCGCCGTCGGCGCGGTGGTCCAGCTGCTGCTCGTGCCCGTCCTCGGCCCGACGTTCCGCAACTTCGCGACCGCCGTGGTCGTGCTGCTGACCATGGTGCTGGCCTGGGTGCTGCGCAACCGGAGCACCCGGCACGCCGGCCCCGGGGACGAAGCCCTGCTGTGATCCCACAGCCCGCCCACCCTTGACCCTCCCCACGAAAGGACGTCATGACCACCACCGTTCCCGAGGTCCCCACCACGCTCCGCGACGACCTGCACGAGCTCTACCGCCACCTGCACCGGAGCCCGGAGCTGTCCATGCAGGAGCACGCCACCGCCGAGCTGATCCGGTCCCGCATGGAGGCGCTGGGCTGCGAGACGTTCCTGTGCGGGGGCACCGGCGTCGTCGCCGTCCTGCGCAACGGCGAGGGGCCCGTCGTCGGCTTCCGCGCCGACACGGACGCCCTGCCCCTGGCCGAGGACACCGGCCTCGACTACGCCTCCACGGCCCGCGGCACCCTGCCCGACGGCACCGAGGTGCCGGTGATGCACGCGTGCGGCCACGACACCCACATCACCAGCGCGATCGGCGCCGCGACCCTGCTCGCCGGCGACCGCGACGCGTGGGCGGGCACGGTCGTGTTCCTCTTCCAGCCCGGCGAGGAGACCGCCGAGGGCGCCCGGGCCATGCTCGACGACGGGCTGTGGGACCGGGCCCCGCGCCCGGAGGTCGTCTACGGCCAGCACGTGTGGCCGGGCCGCGCCGGGCAGGTCGAGATCAGCACCGGCCCCGCCATGGCGATGGCCGACAGCTGGCGGGTCACGGTGCACGGGCGCGGCGGGCACGGCTCCCGCCCCGAGGACACGATCGACCCGGTGGTGCTGGCCGCCCACATGGTGGTGCGGATGCAGAGCATCGTCTCCCGCGAGGTCCCCGCCCAGCAGTCCGCCGTCATCACCGTCGCCACCTTCCACGCGGGGCTGAAGGAGAACATCATCCCGCCGACGGCGGTGTTCACCGTCAACGTCCGCAACCTCGACCGCGAGGTCCGGGAGAAGGTGCTCGCCGCGCTGCGCCGGGTGATCCGCGCGGAGGCCGACGCCTCGGGCGCACCGGCCCCGGACATCGAGGAGCTCTACACCTTCCCCCTGCTCGTCAACGACCCCGCGGAGACGGCCGCGCTCAAGCAGGCCCTCGGGTCCGTCCTGGGCGAGGGAAACGTGCTGGATCGCCCCGCCCAGATGGGCAGCGAGGACTTCGGGCACCTGCCCGACGCCATCGGGGTGCCCGGCGTCTACTGGTTCTTCGGGGGCACACCCGACGACGTGCTCGACGGCGGGAAGCCGGTGCCGACCAACCACTCGCCCTTCTTCGCCCCGGTGCTGGAGCCGACCCTGACCACGGGCGTGACCGCCGCGGTCACGGCGATCCTCTCCCGCGTGGGCGTCGCCCGATGAGCGCCCGCGCGGACACCTCCCTGCTCGAGCTCTCCGCCCGTGAGCTCTCGGCCGCGATCCGGCAGCGGAGCGTGTCCGCGCGGGAGGTCCTCGACGCCCACTTCGCCCGGATCGACGCGGTGAACCCGGCGATCAACGCCGTGGTCACCCAGGTGCGGGAGGCGGCTGAGCAGGCCGCCGCCCGGGCGGATGAGCTGACCACCAGCACGCCCGCCGACGAGCTGCCGCCCCTGCACGGGGTGCCGATGACCCACAAGGACACCCATGCGGTCCGCGGGATCCGCACCACCCTGGGCTCGCCGGTGTTCGCCGAGCAGGTGCCCGACCACGACGATCTGATCGTGGCCCGGTTCCGGGCCGCCGGGGTGATCAGCACCGGGAAGAACAACGTCCCGGAGTTCGCCGCCGGCTCCCACACCTTCAACGAGGTCTTCGGCACCACGCACAACCCCTACGACCGCACCCGCAGCGCCGGTGGCTCCAGCGGCGGGGCCGCCGCGGCGATCGCCGCCCGCATCCAGCCGCTGGGCGATGGCTCGGACATGGGCGGGTCCCTGCGCAACCCGGCGGCGTTCTGCAACGTGGTCGGGTTCCGGCCCTCCGCCGGGGTGCTGCCGCTGGCCCCGTCTGCCGACGCCTGGGCGTGGCTCGCGCGCAGCGGGCCGATTGCCCGCAGCGTGGACGACGTCGTCCTGGCGATGTCCGTGCTGGCCGGGCCCGACCCCCGGGTTCCGCTGGCCTGCCCGGTGGAGCGCGCCGCGTTCCGCACCCTGGCCGCCGAGGACCTGCCCGACCCCGATGCCCGGCCCCTGGCCGGGGTACGGATCGGGTTGAGCACGGACTTCGGGGTGGGCGTGCCGGTCGAGGCGGAGATCGTGGAGGTGCTCCTGGCCCAGGCGCGGGTGTTCGAGCAGCTCGGGGCCGTGGTCGATGAGGCAGTCCCGGATCTGCGCGACGCCGATGAGGTGTTCGATGTGACCCGGGCCTTCGACATGGCCGGAAACCTGCGGACCGTGGTCGCCGAGCACCGGGAGCAGGTCAAGCCCGAAGTGGTGTGGAACGTAGAGAAGGGCCTGGCCTTCACCGGCCCGCAGCTCATGGACGCCGCCCTCGCGCGCACCCGCCTGCACGCGGCGACCCGTTCGTTCTTCGGTGACTACGACCTGCTGCTGTGCCCCACCTCCCAGGTCCTGCCGTTCCCGTCCGAGCAGCGGTGGCCGCGCACCGTGGCGGGGGTGGAGATGCAGACCTACGTGGAGTGGATGCGCTCGGCCACGCTGATCTCGGCCACGGGCTGCCCTGCGGTCTCGGTACCGGGCGGGTTCAGCCCGGGCGGCCTGCCGGTGGGGCTGCAGGTGGTCGCCGCCCACGGCCGGGACGTCGAGCTGCTGCGCGCCGCCGGCGCCTACGACGTGGCGACCCGTTATGCGGACCGGGCGCCTGTGCTCTGACGCAGATCGGCACTGCACCGGACGCTGCGGGCGGTCCCTGAGACCGGTGACGCCAGTTGGACCGAGGGCGCCTCACTGAACAGCCGTGGCCGGGTGATCCCGCATGCGGACTCCGAGGACCGGTTCACTACGTGGCTGACCGATCACCTGTTGCTGGGGTGGTGCCGTGCGGGCCGAAGGACGAGCCGGACGCACTCGAGGCCCAGTGGGTCGAGGATCACCAGCCGGCGCTCAATACAGATGGCACGGAGCATGAACGTCTCCTCATGGACCTGAAGCGCGGGTTCATGACTGCCATCACCCGCCCAGGCTGAGGCGCTTATTCTCCACATGAGACTGAAGTGCGGCCGGCGACCGGCGTGAGCGGAGAATGTCGCGCGCAGTTTCGCCGACCCGAGCCCGTGTCCCTACCCCATCACTTCGCACGACGAGCATGCCCAGTCAGCGCGACACTCCACGTGACTACGGATTCAGCACCGCCGCTTCGTCCAGACTGATGTATTGACCTTCCTCGGCCGCATCCCCGTCCTCGATCAGTTCTGAGAGCACTGAAGCAAGCCGTCGACTGATGTCGACGCCCGTGCGGGACCACCCGAAAAGGCGCGCGATCGCCGTGATCAGATCCTCTCGGGAAACCGATCCAACATCGCGGAGCATCATCGCGTATGCAAGACGCAGTTCATCGTCGTGGATCTGCTCCACTTTTCGGGCTGCTCCGTTGGCGGGAACACGGACACGATAGACAGGTCGGTTCGGCAGGTCCACAAAAGCATCGTCACGCACCACCTCGGCCAGCTCGATGGCGGCATCGATGTTGTCACGGACCCGGTAGCCGATCCGTCCGATGCCCCACGCCGATCGGAGACGGTGGTGAATGAGGTCGATGTGGACCGGTCCCTCGACCTCCGCGATCTTCTGCACCGCGGAGGCCAGGTCGGACCGGCTCTCCTTCTCTGCCGGGTCCGCCCACCGAGGACGTTGCCCGACTTCGGCGAGCATGTACTCGGTCGACCACGAAGGCACAGACGAGTGCTCGACCGATGCGGTCTCGACCTTGGGCCGCTCCAAGCGAGTCGGTGCGACTCCTGCGTCGGTGTCGTCTGCCTCGCGAACAGCATTCTCGATGGCCGCCCGCAGACGCTCCTCCTCACCCTTGCGGTCGCGATACCAGGCTGTGCCCCAGATCCGGTGCAGCCGCCAGCCGAGCCCCTGGAGGACCTGCTCACGCAGACGATCGCGGTCCCGGGCCGCCGGCGCCGAGTGGTACTGGTATCCGTCGCACTCGACACCGAGAGCGAAGATCCCCGGGCGTTCCGGGTGCCGGACTCCGATGTCGATGCGATAGCCGGCCGCGCCCACCTGGCATTCGAGGACATAGCCCCAGGAGCGGATGACACCGACCACCGACTCCTCGAACGGGCTCTCAGGCCCGAGCCCGCTGGTACCCAGGTCGACGGCAAGCGCTTTCCGCCCTCGTTCGGCATAGTCGAGATAGGCGCGCAGATGTTCCACACTCTCGTTCTCGGACGGCGGTATGTTTCCAGCCCTCAGCGAGGCGACCACCTCGACCCGCTGCCGAGCACGAGTGATGGCCACGTTGAGCCGCCGCCACCCCTTGGGCTTGTTCAGCACGCCGAAATTCGTGGTGATCTTCCCCGCTTCGTCCGGGCCGTATCCGATGGAGAAGATGATGACGTCGCGCTCGTCGCCCTGCACGGATTCCAGTGACTTGATGAAGAACGCGTGCAGACGGTCGTCGTTGTCGAAGAACCGATCGAGGTCACGTCGCGTTTCTCGCGCCTTGTCGAGAGCGTCGTAGATCGCCTCCGCCTGAGCCGTTGAGAAGGTGACGACGCCGAGGGTGAGATGCGGCCGGTTGGTGAAGTGATCGATCACCCGGTCCGCGACCATCGCCGCTTCGAGAGGGTTGTCCGCTCCCCCACCACGCCGGTAGACGCCTCCCGCGTGGAAGAACTCGACGCCGACCTCCGAGCCGTCGGACTGAGCGCTCGGGTAGGTGACCAGCTTCCCGTCGTAGAACTTCTGGTTGGAGAACGCGATCAAGTCCTCATGGCGGCTGCGGTAGTGCCACTTGAGACCGAGGTTGTTGAAGGCACCACAGCCCTTGGTCAGCTCCAGCACGGACTGAAAATCGGAGACGTCGGTTTCTCCGTCCCCTTCGTCGTCCCCGACGCGCTCGAAGAACGACGTCGGGGGCAACTGCTTGTCATCGCCGGCCAAGATGAGCGCCTGGCCGCGGTAGATGCAGTTGATGGAGTCCCCGGGGGTGACCTGAGACGCCTCGTCGAAGATGACGACGTCGAATTTCATGTCAGGAGGCAGGTACTGGCTGACCGCCAGCGGGGACATCATGAAGCACGGCTTCACGGCCAACGCGGTGTCGCGCGTTCGTGCGATCAGCTCACGGACCGAGAGGTGACGGGATTTCTTCATCCCCTCTCGTCTGATGACGCCGGGCTCGCCGACGGCGGTCATCGACGGCCGTCGCGCATTGACCGCGCGCATGATGTCGCTGGCTGCGTTGAGGATCAGCTCTTTGTCGAGGTCCTGGTACAGGGCGACGAGATCATCCCGGTCATCTGCCCCGAACGGTTCGAGCCGGTCGTCACTCTGGAAGACGTGGTCGACCCACGACCTCAGCAGCGCCCGTTCGGCCACATCGGCGACAGCATCGGATGGGAGCCCCTCTTTGACGCAGAACTCGATCGCGGCATCGAGCCCGAGCACGGCGAGCTGCTCCCGCGCTTTCACGTGCGCGAACCATTCATCCTGCCCGGCGCTGTCCTCCTGCAGCTCGCGGATGAACTCCGCCGCGTTGCGATACTCGTCCAGTTCGCTCAGCAGTTCAGCATGTCGTGCCTCTGCGAACGCGTGCACGATGCGCCCTCGGGCCTCAGTCCACTTCTCGAGCGCCGGCGCGAGATTGTCGGTCCGCGACGAGGTGGCCAATGCCTCCACCTGACTCACGGTGAGAGGTCCACCCGCGAGCGAGCGCATGCGCGCGGCCCATGCCAACGAGTCGTCGAGCGCCGCCAAGTCCGTGTCGACACCCCTGTAGTGGCCGCCGAACATCTCCGCGAAGGCGTCCGCATCACGGTCGAAGCCGTCCCGAACCTTCACGGTGGAGGAGTGAAGCGTCAGGAGCTGTCCTGCCTCATCGAGGGTGACGGCTCGTCCGACTGCTGCGTCGATCGTGGCCACTCGGGCCGCCGTCTGCTTCAACGGCTCGACGTGCACGTCCAACCACGCTGTCGACGTGCCGATGGGGGCCAGGAGCAGATCGTTTCTCCCCGCCAGGGCAGGTGCCGGACGCAGGGATCGCTTCCAGTGCTCGAGGTCCTCGGTGATCTCCTGCACCAGGGCGCGATACGCAGCGGGAGGCTCGTCGACGGCCAAGTAGCGCATCAGTGCGGACGGCATTTCGCTCTCTCGCACGAGACGCATGGCCGAGTGTGCCGTCCGCAATCCCTGGGCGACGTCGACGAAGTCCGTCTCCGCTGCATTCCAGTACGGCCCCAACGCCCCGGAGTGCTGTTCGACAGCAGATGCGTATTCGTCCGCCGCCTCTCCCCACGCAATGGCAAGATGCAGGTGCTCGATGCCCGCCTCGATGTCCGTTGAGTCGTTCAGCAGTGCGGTCACGGCTCGCTTGTCCGCGCGATATGCGCCCGACAGCTTCTTCAGGCCCTTGTGGACGTTGACGAAGCGATCGTGGAGCTCGGCCACAGGAGCGTTGAGCGCCTCGTCGGTGAAATACTCACGGGCCCTCGTCTGCACGGCATGAAAGCGGACGATGCGCTCTTCGAGGACGGCAAGTGCCTCTTCAGCCGCCGCGTGCCCATCCCGCGTCAGCCAATCCGGATGGGGTCGCGGCGTCTCGAACCCGAGGGCGACCAACCCCAAGATCCTCTCCGCGTCCTCGTACGTCTCCACCGGGGGCATTCCGAGACGCTGAGCAAACCCGCGGAGCTGGTCGAGTCGCTCTTCCAGGCGGCGTGAGGCGGCCTCGAACTCGTCGGCGAGCTGTTGTGCTGACGCGGCCGTCAGACCTCCCAGGACGATAGGCGCGGGGTCCGAGGCGATGGGCGTCGGCGCATCCGGAACGTCGTCGGGGGCCGGCATGGAATTCCATGGAACACCGGCGCCGTCCAGGAACGCCTTCTCGGCGGACGCGACCGCACCGATGCCGGCCCCCAGCTTCTCGCGGCCACCGGTCAGCTCGTCCCAGTCTGATGTGGTCAGCCATGCGTCCAGCACCCCGGGCGGACGGCGCACGTGCTGTTCTTCGAGGAGGGTCACGAGCGTGCTCGCCTCGCTGGGGCGAGCCAGCCCGAACGACGCAGCCAGTGCTGCGTGCGTCGTCGTGACGCCTTCCAGTTCTTCGAGGGCGGAATTGGCCTGGTAGAGGCGTATCTCGAGGGATGACGGGTCCAGGACCTCGCGCCACAGGTACGTGCTTCCCTGCTCCGCGGGTCCCCATGCGCGTCGGAGCCGCTGGACGGTCTGCTGGAACGACTGGTAATCGGCCTGGCTCAGGTCTGCCGGCGGCAGCTCGGGCATCGGCGCAGCAGGCGCGTGGACCAGGTGACTCAGAAGTCCGATAACCTGGTGCAGCGACATGCCCAGCGGCAGACGCACCTCGTTCATCGCCTCTGCGTACGCATTGAGACGTTGCCGTTGGTCGGTCACGCTCGTCCGCGAGAGGTTGTCCATGCCCCGGGGCGGGATGGGTACGGTGTCGAGCGCCTTGGCGAGGCTCAACGCCACTTCCTTGCGGCTTGCCTTGTGGCTGTGCAGCTCCAGCAGATAGTTCTCCAGGCCGGCATCGGCCAAGCGGTTGCGCACCACCTCCAGTGCGGCTGCTTTCTCAGAGACGAACAGCACGCTCTTGCCGGCGTGCAACAGGGCGCCGATCATGTTCGCGATGGTCTGGGACTTGCCCGTGCCCGGCGGGCCGTCCATCACGAAGCTCTTGCCGGCCACCGCTGCGGCAACCGACGCCCTCTGGGAGGAATCTGCGTCCAGGACGAGGGGCATGTCCTCCGGGGGCGCCTGGTGATCGATGTCGGACGCCGGAATAGGGTCGAAGATGAACTCCGGGCTCTGCGACGCCGGGTCCCGCGTGCCGAGCGCCTGCACCACGGGGTGGGCAAGGACCAGTTCCTCGTTGTCCAGCAGGTCGCGGTACATCGCCTCCTTGTGGAAGGAGAACGTGGACAGGAGCACGGTCGGCTCCACGCCCCAGTGGGCGTGCTGGCGCACCGATCTCCTGACGCTCTCCAGAAGGTCGTCGACGCTGGATGCCCCGGTCGTTTCGACGTCCGGCAGCGTGACACCGAGTTCACGCATTCTGAGCGTCAGTGCCGGATTGAGAACCACGTCGTCGTCGCCCACAGTGAGCGTGGGCGTGCCCTTGGGCCCCGACGGGTGGAGCTCGACGGGAACGAGCAGCAGCGGGCTCGACATCGACGTCCCGTCGACGTCCTCCCAGTTCAGCATGCCCAGCGCCACGTACAGGACGGTCAGCCCTCGGTCGAGATACTCGGCATTGGCCTTTCGCATGAGGTTCCGAAGCGCGGCACCCAACTCTGCATCGGGACGGGGACTGTGGAGCACTGCGCCTTTGGTGTCTGCATCGACCACCGGATCGGTGGTCGATTCGTCATCCTCCTCGGGCGGGTCGTCGCCGTCCTGGACCCGCCGGTCGGGGGCGCCCTGGAACCTCCATTCCGTGCCCGCCGACAAGCCGGAGAAGATTTCCTGAGGATCCGGACGGTTGATGGCCACGGTTCCGGACTTGCTGGCCTTGAACTTGATGAGTCGATTGACGCCTGAAAGGTTCACCAGCCCTTCGCGCCACACCTCGAGAGCAGCCGCGACTTCGGTGCGTTCCTTCATTTGCCCACCGTCCACATCTTTTGATCCCCCTGTGCTCAGCGCCTCTGCCCTGGGATCCTCCGGACAGGATTTTGCACTAGTTAAGTTTCATACTGTAGGTGCTGCAACCACGCAAGCGGACTGAACGAATGGCTGCAACATGCCGACCTCAGTAGGACCAGCGTTCCTGGCGGCTCTCGAGAGGCCCTCCAGGGGCGTGCACGACGATGGGGCTCTGCACGGCCCCTGCGGCCGTTGAATCTGCCTCCTCAGTGAAGCGGCTGTTCAAGCACCATCACCAGTCACGCGGTGACCATCTTGTGCCGCCCTGCAACAGGCAGGGCTCCAGGCCTGTGCCACAGACCGAGGAGTCCTGCACTTCAAAAAATCAGCAACCCTCGGGACTTCAAAAAATAAAGCTGGCCAGTCGTGCGATGTCCCAGTCCGCCCTTACAGTCGGATATCGGATTGCAGATGAAAACAGGCCTGCCGGATGCGTCCCCTGCAAAGAGGACGCGACCCACGAAATTGTCGTCGTGGCGGCGACCTCGCTGCGATTCCGGAAACGCTTCGAGGAGAGGAAGAACGCCGTGACGACTGCAGAGCCGGTGGACGTGGAGTCGGCCTGGATCACCCTGGCGGACCGTGTGTCCGAGGTCCGCGCGGGCTCCCCGCTGGCCCGGGTCACGATCCTGGTTCCCACTCCGGCCAGTGGCCTCGACGTCATCCGGCGCCTCGCGCGGGAGGCGGCTCGCGAAGGCGGGCAAGGGATCGCCAACGTGCGCGCCGTGACCGTCGACCAGCTCGCCACGGAGATCTTCCTCGTCGACGCTGCCCGGTCCCGCAAGCCTCTCACCCCGATGGTGCGGCAGGCCGCCGCGGCGGGGCTGCTCGCCGTGGAGCCCGGGCGCTTCGACTACTGCGCGGACCGCCCCGTCACCGCCCAGGCCCTCGCCCGGTGCTCGGCCACCCTCGACGGCATCGAGCTCGATCCCACCGGAGCGCCTCCGGTCGTCTCCGAGGTGCACCGCGCCCACCAGGCCGTCACCGCACGGCTGGAGGGCGGCTTCTGGTCCCGCCACGAGGCCCTGACCACGGCCGCGGAGCGGATTGCCGCAGGCAAGGCCGGCGACATCGGCACCGTCCTCGCCTTCGCCCTGCCGACGGCCACCGAGCCGGCCACCACCGCGGTCCTCGAGGCGCTCGGCCTCGACGACAGCGACGTTCTGAACGCCGGTCGCCCCGACCTGGCCGGAGCTCACTGGATGAGCGCCTCCGACCCCGAGGACGAGTCTCGTGCCGCCGCTCGGGCAGTGGCGTCCTGGCTCGCAGGCGGCGCCCCGGGCCACCGCATCGGCGTCTTCTGGTCCTCGGAGGAGATCTACCGTCCGCTCGTCGCCCGGCGGCTGCAGGATGCGGGCATCGAGTTCAACGGCCCGGCCCCTGTGCAGCTCGTCGACACCCCCATGGCCCGCAGCGTCCTGCGGCTGCTCGATCACCTCCCCGCGCCCGGGGAACTGCTGTCCGTCCGCCCGTTGCTGGAGGCGATCGCCGAGGGCCTCGTGCGCCACCGGGATCTCCCCCTGCCCTCCTCCGCGGCCTGCGAGCGCCTGTGGGTCAACCCCGTGAGCACGGAGGACGACGACGCCGAACCGGTGGCAGATCCCGGCGACCAGGGCACCGCCGCGGCGGAGGACCGCGCAGCAGAGAAGAAGCGGAAGCGCAGAGAGGCCCAGCGGCAGTTCGATGCCTTCCACCAGGCACTGTCCGCCCAGCTGCACGAGGTCGGACAGGCCGGCTCGTGGAGTGCTACCTCCGAGGTCCTTCTGCGCCTGGTGGACGACTTCCTGGCCGCCACCGGCCCAGAGGAGCCCACCCGGGCCGCGGCCCGGACGATGCTGCGGGACGCCCTCACGGACCTGGCCGACCTCGACGGCTGCGGGTCGACCCCGGAGTCGCGGACCGTGGCGCACACCGTGCAGGAGGTCATCACCGCCCACCGCTCGAGGACCGGGCGCATCGGCACCGGCGTGACCACCGGCTCGCTCGGCGACGCCCTGGGCCGCGACCTCGACCATGCCGTGTTCCTGGGCCTGGCCGACGGTCTCGTACCCGTCCATGCCCGGGAGGATGCGCTGCTCCCCGAGGACGTCCGCAGACGCACCGAGGGTCTGCCGGAACTGGACGAGCGCGTCCGGAGACAGAGGGAACTCTTCGAGGCCGCACTGAGCGTAGTCCCGGCGCCGCTGCTGCTCCAGCCTCGGGGCAGTCTGCGGGAGAGCCGCACGTACCTCCCCTCGCGCTGGCTCCCGGCCCTGCTCGGCCGGGATGAGCCGGAGACCGCGATCCCCTCCGCCGTCGCGGCCCTGCGGGACAGCGCCGGTTGGGCCCCGGACGAGACGCCGCAGCCGGCCACGGCGCAAGAACTGCGCCAGCAGTGGCTGACCGTCCGCGGCCATCACCCGGGCGATCTGGATAGCGAACACCTGAACCGCGCCCTCGAGATGCGCGCCGACCGGCGGCGCGGCCGGTTCACCCGCTATACCGGCCACGCGGGCCCGGCGGCCCTTCCCGAGGACTTCCTGAACCGTCCCGTCTCTCCCACGGCGCTGGAGGAGTGGGTCAACAACCCCTTCGGCTACTTCGTCACCAAGGTCCTGGGCGCCGAGCTGTTCGCGGACCGGGAGCTCGCGCAGCACATCGACCCGCTCACCAAGGGCAACATCCTGCACGAGGCGCTGGAGCACCACGCGAACCAGGCCCTGGCGAACGGTGCCCTTCCGCCGGTCGAGCACCTGCTCGGGGAGGCCGAGCGGATCATGGCGCGGGAGCGCAACGAGTACTGGATCGAGGACCTCTGGCAGCACCATCGGGCCGAGATGCTCGAGCAGCTGCGGGAGACGCACGCGCACCTCAAGGACCAGCACGCCGGAGGCTGGGGCCTCAACGCTCCCGAGGTCGACTTCGGCGAGGACCCGGAGATAGCCCTCGATCTCCCGGACGGCACCGTGTTGCGCTTCCGCGGCAAGGTGGACCGAGTGGACCGCCACGAGGACGGCACGATGCGGGTGGTCGACTACAAGTCGGGACGCCGGGACAAGTTCAAGGCCATCACCCCGGAGGACCCGACCGCCGGCGGCACCAAGTTCCAGCTGCCCGTCTACGGCCTGTTCGCCCGCTCCCTCGGCGGGGCGGACGTGCGCGCCGAGTACTGGTTTCTCGGCGCACCCGGCGAGCCGGTCGGCTACGAGTTGACCGACGACGTGGTCGACGCCCTCCGCGCCGATGCCCACGGCATTGTCACCGCGCTGCGCGCCGGGATTTTCCCGCACCGTCCCGAGTCGGAGCGCTACACCAACGTCACCACCGTCTGCGGCCACCGGGACGTGACGACCCTGTGGGAAAAGCTCCAGGACGCCCCCGAGCTCGGACCCCACCTCGTGCTGCTGACCCAGGAGGAGACTCGATGACCCCGGAAACCCTGCAGATCGAGCTCGTCGACGAGGACGCCCGCGAGACCATCCGCCACGAGCTCGGGTCCTCCGTGTTCGTGGAGGCCGGCGCCGGCAGCGGCAAGACCCGCGAGATGGTCCAGCGCGTCGTGGCGCTGGTGGACCGCGGCACGCCCATCACCGCGGTCGTCGCCATCACCTTCACCGAGAAGGCGGCCGGGGAGCTCCGCGAGCGCGTCCGGGCCGCGCTCGGGGCCGGGTCCGACGACGACGCCGTGCGCTCCCGCCGCGGCACAGCCCTGCACGACCTGGACATCGCTCCGATCGGCACCATTCACTCCTTCGCCGCCCGGATCATCCGGGAGAACCCGCTGGAGGCCCAGGTCCCGCCGGGCATCGAGACCCTCGACGAGATCGCGTCCTCGCTGGCCTTCGAGGACCGGTGGCAGCAGATCGTCGGCGCGCTGTTCGGCAAGCCCGAGCACTCCGCGGCCATGGAGGTGCTGTTCTCCTGCGACATGAAGCTGAACACGCTCCGCGACACGGCCAAGGCGATGGACCGAAACTGGGACCGATTGCCGTGGGAAGAAGCAAAGAAGAGCGACTTCACCATTCCGGACACAGAGTGGTCGAAGATCGTCCGGCCGTGCGACGAGCTACGCCGCATGCGCGGGGGGTGTAAGACCGAGGACGATCTTCTCTACATCGCGACGGGTCTGCTGCTCGGCTGGGCGAATGACATTGAGACCGCTCGGCGCGGTGCTCTTAGAACGGCGCTCTCTCACCTGGCCAAGGTGCCCACCAAGAACTTCAGCAAGGGATCCAAGACGAAATGGACTGGTGACGTCGGTGAGGTCCGGGCGCTCGCGAAGGATATCAGCGACCGTGCTGTGGCACTCAAAGAAACGGTGATCCGCCAGTCCTTGGACCTCGTCATCGTCGTGATGGCCTCCGTTCTGCGCGAGGCCGCCGACGAGCGCCGCCGGCAGGGACGGCTGGAATTTCACGATCAGCTCGTGCTGGCCCGGGACCTGCTCGTTGGCGAGGAGCACGCCGAGGTCCGGGCCCGCCTGCACGGCCGCTACGCGTGCCTGATGATCGACGAGTTCCAGGACACCGACCCCATCCAGGCCGAGATCGCCCTGCGCCTGGCCTCGTCCGTCTCCTGCGGGCCCGACGACTGGCGGGAGCTGCCCGTGGACGGCGGGCGGCTGTTCACGGTCGGCGACCCGAAGCAGTCCATCTACCGGTTCCGGCGGGCGGACATCGAGACCTACCTGGGCTTCCAGGAGCGCGCCGCGGCGGAGGCGTCGTCGTCGATCGCGACCCTGCAGACCAACTTCCGCTCCGTGGGGCCCGTGCTGGAGTGGGTCAACGCGGTGTTCGGCGTGCTCATCGAGGAGGAGCACGGCCGGCAGCCGGCCTACGTGCCGCTCGTGCCGGACCCGGCGCGCCCGCCGCTGCCGGAGGGCTTCGGGCACCCCGTGAGCGTGATCGGCCTGACCCTGCCCGGCGCCGAGGACGGCGGGAAGCTCAAGGCCGCCGAGCTGCATGAGCGGGAGGCCCGGCATGTGGCGCACACGGTGCTCACCGCACTCGGTCGGACCGGCGGACCAGCCTGGCGGCACCAGGAGGGGCGCGACGACGCGGAAACCCGGCCCGTCACCGAGGAGGACATCGCGATTCTGCTCCCCACCCGCACGTCGCTCGAGGTGCTGGAGAAGGCGCTCGACGAGGCGGGCATCGTCTACCGGGCCGAGGCCTCATCGCTGGTCTACGGCGCCGCGGAGGTCCGGGAGCTCATGCTGATCCTGCAGGCGCTGGCGAACCCGGCCGACTCGGGCCGGCTCGTGCTGGCCCTGCGGACGTCGATCCTCGGTTGCGGGGACGACGAGCTGGCCGCCTGGCGCCTCGGGGGCGGCTGGTGGAACTACCGGGCGGACGCCCCCGAAGGGCTCGAAGACACCCGCGTGGCCCGCACCTTGCTGGCGCTGCGGAACCTCTCGCAGGAGCTGTCCCGGTCCGGCGTCGCGGACCTCATGGAGTGCGTCCTCGAGCAGTTCCTGGTGCTGGAGGCCGCCACGGACTCGCCTCGGCACCGGGAGACGTGGCGGCGGCTGCGCTTCGTCGTGGACCAGGCCCGCGCCTGGGGCACCGCCACGCACGGGAGCCTGCGCGACTACCTGCGCTGGGCCGAGACCCAGACGGCGGAGGGCGCCCGGGTGAAGGAGGCGGTCGTCCCCGAGACCGACGCGAAGGCCGTGCGGATCACCACGGTGCACGCGGCCAAGGGCCTGGAGTACCCGGTGGTGATCCTCGCCGGCACCGGCACCAAGGTGCCGCCGACTACCCACCACGTGCTCTTCGCCGAGGACGGGGCGATGGAGGTCTCCCTCAAGACCGGGCTGAGCACCGCCGGCCATGGGGAGCTCAAGGAGCGGGAGAAGGAGATGCTCACGGCCGAGCGGCTGCGGCTGCTCTACGTGGCGTGCACCCGGGCACAGAGCCACCTGGTGGTGTCGCTGTACACGGTCTCGGAGACGGGTGGGTCCTCGCACGCGGCGCAATTGCGGAAGGCGCACGTGGCCGGCACGCCCGAGCTGCCGTTCGAGGTCGTCGAGAGCGTCCGCCGCCCGACGGAGACCGTCCCGGAGGAGAGGTCCTGGGACGAGGTGCTCGCCGACTGGACCACGGTGAGCGGGCGCTGGGCCGAGGCATCGCGGGTCGAGGGCAGCCGGTCGGTGACGCGGGTGGCGCACGCGGCGCCACCCACTCCACCGGTCGAGAGCGGAGTCTCCGTTCCCTCGCCCTCCCCCGCGCAGGCACCGGCGGGCGACGACGCTCCCGCCGCCCCGCACCTCCCGTCCCCGGCGGAGCCCGAGCGGTTCGTGCCGCTGGAGAGTCCTCCCGTCGAGTCCCGGCACGAGTTGCTGCACGGCCCGGAGTTCGGCACGGCCTTGCACCGGCTGATGGAGCTGTGCGACCTCACGGACCGCGAGTCGCTCGACCGCCACGCCCCGGCTGTCGCCGAGCTGCATGACTTGCCCGACATCGAGGCACTGCTCGCCTGCGCCCGCTGGGCCTGGGACTCCGACCCCGTGCGGGCGGCCGCCGCGGGCGAACACTGGAAGGAGCTGCCGGTCGCCACCGTGGACGAGGACGGCGCCGTGCTCGAGGGCGTGGTGGACCTGCTGTACCGGGAGCCGGGCGGGGACTACTTCGTGGTGGATTACAAGACGGACATGGCGCTCTCTCAGGTGAGCCAGGAGGCCTACCGACAGCAGCTGTCCCTATACGCCGGCCAGCTGGAGCGGATCACCGGCGGACGCGTGCGGGAATTGGTGCTGGTGTGCTGTCAGCCGACGGTGCGGCAGGTGATGGCGTACGAGCACGTCGGGCGATGAGCTGGAAAACGGGAACGCAGTACATCGATGAGTCACTCACGGGGACTGCCGTGGTCCCTTGCTAGCGCGTCCGACCCGTCTCATAGATTTGCATCAAGGAATGCGCCACGATGTCGCGGCGCTCCCCAGAATGGAGAAGCCATGCCCATGACCCCCGACCTATACGTGCACCAGTCCTTAAAGATCCTCGGACAGGGACTGGAGCCACACATTCGCGCAGTGTTGAAGGCGCACCTCGGCAATCTGGAGTGGACCGAAGTGCTGCGCGTGCTCGACGAAGATCGCGGTAAGCACGGTTACACCTACGACCCTCAAGACGTTGCCCTGCAACTGCGCATGGTCACCGAACGGCTCGGCAACCTGGGCTTCCCCTTCAGCGCCACCGACAAGCACCGCACACTCGGCACTTACGGCGGCGTCCTGCGTCTGGTCCGTAACCAGGTGGCGCACCACGCCGAACTCAGTGTGCTCGATGCCCTGCGCGCCGTGGACACCGTGCGCATTGTGCTGGACTTCATCGGCGACGGAGCCGGCGTCAGCCAGATCATGGATCTGCGCCACCAGGTCATCGACGAGCTGGTCAAGGACCACGGGTCCGACGAACCCGAGGCTCAGCAGGAGGAACCCGCGCCGCCGGAATCTACGACAGGCACCGAGGAGCCGACACCCGCGCCGGAACGCATCCCGACGGAGGAGGACGAGGAGGTCGATGTCCGTGGGGGTGTCCAGGAGACCGTCACCGACCGACCGCGCGGAGCACGCTCTCTCAAGTGGGAGCCGTGGGAGGTCGAAGTCGTTGGCGAGCCGGAGATGCTCGAAAGTCTCAAAAAGCTGGCCCACCGTGAGAGCGTGCGGGGGGTCATCGAGACTGTGGTCGACGCCGAGGGGCCGATTCACCGCGACCGGCTCGTCTCGCTGGTTTGCCAGGCCCACGGCGCCAAACGGGCGACCGCAGCCAAGCGAAAGAAGGTGGAGCACCAGATCGGCAACGCCGAGGTGCAGGTCGACGCCGACGGTTTCGTGTGGCCGCAGGGTCTCGACGTCGACCGCTGGCTCCTGGCACGCCGGAGCACCCCGGCGCAGCGGCGGATTGATGAGGTGAGCCCGGTCGAGCTTGCCAATGCTCTCGAGGTCGTTCTGTCGCGCCACGGCTCATTGCCCATGGACGAGGCCAAGCAGGCAGTGCTGAAATTTTTCGGCCGAGTGAAGACCAACAAGTCCACGGATGCCCAGCTCGGGCGATCCCTGCTGGTGGCCCAGCAGCGTGGTCGGGTCGCGCTGGAGGGTGAACAGCTGGTGAGTGCTGCGGTGCCGGCTTAGAAATGATGCAGGCATCGGGCCACGCGCCCGAACTTGCCCGGGGGAATGTGCGGTCTCCGAGGCCGCTCCCCGATCAACGACAAGGTATAGATGGAGCCATGGTTGCCGCACAAGAAACGACTCTGCAGAAGATTCTCGAGGGCGAGAATCAGTATCTGGTGCCCCTCTACCAGAGGCCGTACCAATGGGGAAAGGCGCAATGGAGCGTTCTGTGGCAGGACATCGTTCAGCTCACCGAGGACATAAAAGAGGATCCTTCCTCGAACCACTTCATCGGCTCGCTGGTTCTCGCTCCGTATGCAGGCAATGTCGCCGGCGGGCTGACCCGTCACCTCGTCGTCGATGGCCAGCAACGCTTGACCACTCTGACAATTCTCCTGGTCGCCATTCACGACCATATCTTGAGTCATGACTCCGCTGCCCGGCGAGGAGCGGAGCGGATCAAGAACACGTTCCTCACCAATCAGTACCTGGAAGATCCGTATCGAACCAAGCTGGTCCCCACTCAGGCCGACCGAGACGCCTACTCGGCCGTTATCGATGGGGTGCCCGGCGCGGACGGTGAGGGGCACATCGGCTCCGCTTACCGCTGGTTCCGCACCGCTCTGATCGATACCGAACTGCCGGTGGAGGAGATCGAGAAGGCAACCACTAGCCGGCTTTCCTTGGTGTCGATCAGCACGGCCGAGTCGGACAACGTTCACCGCATCTTCGAGTCGCTCAACAACACCGGACTCAAACTGTCGCAGGGAGACCTGCTCCGGAACCACATCTTCATGCGGCTTCCCGAGCAGGGTGACCACGTCTACCGCACCCTGTGGAAGCCACTCCAGGATCTGCTGACGCGGGAGGAGTTGGACACTCTCTTCTGGCTCGATCTGGTGCAGCGCAAGCCCACGGTGAAGATTGGCGACACCTATCAGGCGCAGAAGAAGCGTTTCGAGGCGTTCGGCACGGAGGACGAGATCGCCGCTGAAGTACGGCGCCTCCTCGAGCTAGCTCGTCTCTACCGCCTCATCGTCCGGCCTGAGGAGGAGGGGTCGGCGCCCGTGCGGCGCCGACTCCAGCGGTTGCAGGCGTGGGCTTCAGCCACTGTCGCCCCGCTGGTCCTGCACCTGCTGCATCTGCGGGCCGAGGGACGCTTCGACGACGAGGCGCTCGCCGGCGCACTCCTGGTCATCGAATCGTTGCTGGTGCGGCGGCTGCTCGTGGGCCGCCCATCGATGGGCTTGAACCGCATGTTCGCGCAGACGGTCCAGGACATCGGCCGCAGCTCAGACGTCGACAAAGAGCTGCGAGACTACTTCTCCCGCGGTCAGCGGCACTACTCGACCGACCAGGACATCCGGCAGGCCGTGGCAAACGTCCCGTTCTATGCGGTCGGACGTGCCAGCCAGCGCAAGCTTCTGCTGACCTGGATCGAGGAGCTCTTCGAGAGTCGAGAGCCTGTGGACCCTGCAAAGCTGAGTATTGAGCACGTCCTTCCGCAGACCCTCTCCTCGTCATGGCGGCAGAGCCTCTCCGCCGCGGTGGGCGAGGACCGGGTGGATGAGGTGCACCAGGACATCGTCCACACCCTTGGCAATCTGACTCTGACCGGATACAACTCGCCCATGGGCAACCGCCCGTTTGAGGATAAGAAGATAGAGCTCGGTCGGAGCGGACTCCGCATGAATCAAGCGATCGCCGCCGCTATCGAGTGGGGACCCGAGCAGATCCAACAACGCGGCCAGCAGCTCATGGAAATGATCATCGAGGCGTGGCCCGGCCCGAACACCGCCGTCAAGGACAGCGGCCCCAACAATCTGTGGCACCGCTTGGACCAAATGCTCACGGAAATTCCTGCCGGCCGGTGGACTACCTACGGAGATCTAGCGAAGGCTCTGGGGACGGCAGCCCAGCCCATTGGCAACCGGCTCCGAGACGCCCCCGTCCCGAACCCGCACCGGGTGCTCACCTCCTCCGCGAAGCCATCACCAGATTTCCGCTGGGGTGAGGAGGACCGGACCGATGATCCCGCCGAGATGTTGAAGCAGGAAGGCGTCCTTTTCGACAAGTCAGGGCGGGCGGATTCCGAGCAGCGGCTCTTTGCAGCCGACCTTGTGCGGTTGGTGACGGACGAGGAGGATCTCGACGACGAGGCTCTCGCCACCGACTCGTCCTCGGATGAGTTGTTCTAGCACCCTCATCGGAGGGTCGAAGAATTCCCGGGCAAAGGAATGTGTTCTGTCCGATGTCATGTCATGCCAGCGGTAGACCTGGGATTTCTGCAAGTCTTCGACGAGAGGAAGAGCGCCGTGGCGACGGCACTGCCGGCCAGCGGTCTCGGTGTTGTGGGCGGGCTCGCCCACAAGACAGAGCACAACTCGTTCTCGACTGGGATCAGTCGAGTTCCTCCTAACAGGCTGCCGAGCCATCTTGGATCTCCCGTGGAAGGACCCATGGCATGAGCGAAGACATTCCCTTTGGGCGGCGGCAGCCGCCACCCCGGCTCACCGTCGCCCAACAGGATCGTGCCGCTGGCCTACTGGTGGGTATGGCGGTTGGTGAATCAATGGCGTCAGGGAACCGCGCCGAGCGCGTCCCGCGCAGATACTCGGGCGACGTCACGGACCGGGCGCTGATCGCTGTGGAGGAGGATCAGCCCGAGCCCTTCGAGCACCTGACGTGGGACGCATGGACCTCGCCCCTCTTGCTCACCTTCGGCTACTTCAGCGGCCATGTCCTCCGGGAGCTCGGTCAGAAGCCCGAACAATTCTTCGGCTGGACCCAAAAGTTGGCGGAGGGTGATGGGGAGGAAATGGAGTACGGGGATCCCAGAGCACTCGGGGAGGCGTGCGGGTTGTGGGCGGCGATGCTTCAGCACGCTGTGCTGACCGGGGAAGCCGATCTGCGCGTCGGCCTGCAGTTCCTGAGCGGCGGCAGCTACCAGTGGAACCGTCGGATTTGCGACATGGAGCGGGGCCTCGACCCGGATCTTGACGGCGGTGGTCCCTATGACCTCTTGCACTCTGCTTGGGCCGCCGTGTCAACGTCCGGCACCACGAAGCGATCACAACGGTTCACCACGGGCATGGAGGCAGGGCGCTCCACGGACGGCAAGTGGACCGTCGGTCCGCTGGTGGGTGCAGCGCTCGGCGCGATCCACGGCTATTCAGCCATCCCGTGGGCCTGGCGACGGTTCCTGCGAGATGGTCGCGGTGACAGCATGGAGCACCTGATGCGCTCGGCGGTGTCTGCGGCGCTGGACCTCGAGCATGTCCCCGACCGCTGGCCTGAGTTCCAGCGGGCGGAGCCGCCCGAGTCCGTCTCTCCGGTGACGGTGGCCCACCCGAGCGACCCGGGCGTCCTGCTCAGTGGCATCGAAGCGCTGGAGGGAACGCGGACCGAAGCCGCCGTGAGCCTGTGCAAGCCGGGAGCGAAACTCCAACCTCCACGTGGCTCGGTGGCTGATCACGCCATTTTCTGGCTGGTCGATTCGGACGATCCACGGGACAATCCCAATCTGGACTTCGTGCTGGCGGATGCAGTCCGCGCCATTCTCACTCTTCGCAAGGAGGGCAAGACAGTCCTGTTGCACGGTCTGACCGGCGAAAGCCGGACGCCCACGGTGGCCGCGCCGTATGGGGCACTGATCTCCGGGCGGTCGGCGTGGGAGGAGTTCCAGCGGATTGCCCGCGCCCTTCCCCAGGCCGCACCCAACGCAGGCCTCCTGCGTTACCTCGCGTCCGCCGACGTTCGCCCCAGGGAGTTGACAGAGGACGTCATCGAGGAGCGAGCGCCCTTCGACCATTTGGCCGTGGATCGGCAACTCATCGAGCTCCTCAGCTGGACGATCGCCGCCGAGCTGCTCAAGAAGGACCACGCGGACGGATGGGTCGAACCGATGGACGGTCCCGGAGACGGATTCGTCGTCCTGCTGGGAGGCACCCGGATCGAGTTCCTGCGTGCGGGAGCGGGCATCGCCATAGACGGCGAGCCGTTCCTGAGCTGGTCCCAGCTCGTCACCGCCGGTGGGCCGCACCTCGTCGTGGCTCGTCTCGAGGCGGAGCTGGGTCTGCTGTTCAAGGGGTGCGTGGTCATCCAGACGACCACGTCCCCGTGGAAGGCGGAGTTCGCCGCAGCCCTGGTGCGGAGCGGATACGGTTCCACCCGGTCTGTGCGGGTGCAGCCGTTGGCCGAAGCCGAGGAGAGGTGGGGCTACATGCATGAAAGGTACGGCCCGAGATTGCTGTGCACCGTGAACGACTTCTCCTTCGTCGTGGACCAGACAGACGTGATCGCCACCGGGATGGCGCCCCTGTGGACCGCCGGCTCCGGCGACGAGGGTCCGGAGCTGGCGGCGTGCACTGTTCTGAACAGGTTGCTGGAGTGGCGGCGGGACCGCGACGAATGATGCCGCACCGGGTGAGAGCCAACACGGCCGCCTCGATGACCACTGTCCAGGCCCGCGATCGGAAAACGACATGAAATTAACCGGACCACAACAGGACCGCGCCGCCGGACTCCTCGTGGGGATGGCGGTCGGGGACGCTCACAGCCGCTTCACCTCAGATGCCGCGTCCGCCCGGCACACGTGGGGTCCGTCGACGTCGACCACTCGGGCAGCTCTTGACGTCCTGACGTCCTGGCCGGGTGCGCCCGCGACGAGCTGTAACTCGATCACGACCGACCTGGCTCGAGTTCGGGCGGACGCCCTGCTCTCGGCCGAGGACGCTGACTGGGTCGCGGCCACGGCCCGGGCGCCCCTGGCCATCGCCGCGGCTGTCTCTCTGACGACGCTCGGGGAGGTGCCACACCGGATATTCGACCTCGCCCGGTCCTTGGCCGGTGAAACCTTCGACGACGCTCTGGCCATGGCCTGTGGGATCTGGAGCGTGATGCTCGCCGAAACTGTGCGTTCGGGAGACGCTGACCTCAGGAAGGCAGCAGCACTGAGCGGCGAACCTGCCTGCGCCCGCTGGACGCAGATTGTCGACGAGGTGCAGGCGAGCCATCCTATGGATGTCGCCGGGGGCAACCTCAGCCTGGACCAAATCCAGAAGGCGTGGTCCGTCGTCGCCTTCGCGCAGCACACCCCGGGACCTCAACGGTTCCTCCGCAATGTCTCCGTGGAAGCACTCCGGTACTACCAGGCTGAGTCTGTGGGCGCTCTCGTGGGTGCCACTCTGGGCGCCGCACGCGGTTTCTCGGCGATCCCTTTCGCGTGGCGTCGCGACCTCACCGGCCCCACTGGGGGCACCGCAGACGAGCTTATGCGCTCCGCTATCACGGTGGCTTTCGGCCGTGACTTGAAATCGGATCGATGGCCGAACGCCGTGAGGATGGACTACAGCACGTGGCCGGCCCGGAACACCGTGGTGAATCACCCGGCCGATCAGGGTGTCCAGCTCGGTGGAGTCGGCGCGCTGGAAACAATGGCACCGTCCGCGGCGGTGAGTCTGTGCCGACTCGGCACGGCCCAGCGCCCCGCCTCGGTGCAAGAAAGAGACCATGCCAGCTTCTGGCTCGTGGACTCGGACCAGCCCGCGGACAACCCCAATCTCTCATTCGTCCTGGAGGACGCGGCCAACACCGTGAAGCTGTTCCGGGCGGAGAGGAAGAGAGTGCTGCTCCACTGCGTGCAGGCGCAGGGCCGCACGCCCGCCGTCGCTGCACTCTACGGGCGTCTGATCACCGGGGAACCCGCCATGGACCAACTCGCGCAGGTGGTCAGTGCGTTGCCACCCGTCCACATCCTCGAAGCATTCGCACGAGAACTCAGGAACCACTCCTCCCTCCCGGCGCAGGAGGACCAGTGGTATCACCAGCAGGGTCCCAGACGGCATGTCATCGAAGCGATCAGCTGGTCAGTCGCCGCAGAGCTGCTCCGCCTCCATCCAGATGCCTGGCTTGAGGTCGCCACGGAGGGAAGCGGTGCACACGCCCAGCAGTTTGAAGTGGCGTTTCCCGGACAGGGCTACGTCGGGTTCCGGAGATCAGGTTCGGGAATCGTTGCTAAGGCGGGCTTCCGATCCTCCTGGCCAGAGGCAGTCATGAGCGGCGACGTCCATGGTCTTGTTCTCCGTATTGAGCAAGCCATGGGACTTGTTAGGCCCCCTGCAGGGCGAACACTTTCTGCCCCCGCTCGCCTAGCCGCGTTGGCAGCCGCTGTGGTGACCATGAGCTACGGCACAGTCCAAGACATCGCGCTCGCCCCTTCTCCCCGCTGGGAAGGCGACTACCTCCATGGAACACGTCCCACGGAGCAGCAGGTGCACATCGGCGTGACCGGCCATCACATCGAGGCTCGGGACGACGGGACGATCCGAGTCGACAGCCACCTGTACGCCCTGCCCACGACTCGACCTGCCATCCAACAAGTGGCCCAAGAGATTCTCCAGGCACTCGGCGTGCTCACTGGGGGACGCCATGCCGAGTGATTTTCGAGTCAACCCACCTGATATCCATCCCGATTGCTGTGTTCGCTACGAGGAAGATGCCGTGAAAACCGTACGGGAGCGAGGCGCCAGAGCCCTGACCCGCTGGCTCAAGGAGCGCGGTCGGATAGTTTGTTCCGCGCACCGGCGCCCATAGACGTCCTCAACACAGGGAAGCACGTCTCGCGGAGACACATGCGTTGGCCCACCCGGACGCGCGGTGACTGACAGACGACCACGCGTTTTCCGCCATTCGAACGGGACGCACAGCTGGAAAACTGGGTATGGGCGTTCGTCGACGTCAAGGTCTCGACGGAGGTCGCCGATGTCAACGTCCTGCCCAAGCACGCCGTGCGGCAGGCCATCCCCGACGGACACGCAAAGTATCTCGGTCTCCGAGGCGGCACTCGTCTCGTCACCGCCGCCAGCACGCATTTCGCCGCGAGCAACCGCATGGTCGCTCTGTTGCGCCGTTAGGACATTACGAACTGGTAAGGAAGTCGACTCGCTGATTTAGGGTGTCCTACCGCACAGTTACTTTTACAAGGAAACAACTGCCACTGTCCATTGTGAGGTTCCCGTGCTCCTGAAGATCGATCCGCCGGTCCGGCAGGTCAACGACGCCCCGTCGGCTGCGCAGGACTACCCGTTCCTGTACACGTGGCAGGTCGAGGCGCTCGACGCCTGGCACGCCGCCGGCCGACGCGGAGTCGTGCAAGCGATCACTGGCGCCGGCAAAACCGTACTCGGCCTCGTCGCGGTGCACGAAGCCTTGAGGATCGGGCAGAACGCGCTGATCCTGGTGCCGACGATCGAGCTGCAGCGCCAGTGGCTGGGCGCCCTCAAGCGGCACCTGCCGTCGGCGTCGGTGGGCGCGCTGGGCGGCGGCTCGACGTCGTCGTTCGCGCAGGTGGACGTCATCGTCGCCGTGGTGCACTCCGCCGCCCGGCAGGAGGTCTTGAGCAGCCACCGCCAGGGCGTGGTGATCGCCGACGAGTGCCACCGCTACGCCGCGCCTCTGTTTCAGTCGGCCCTCTCCGAGCGGTTCGTCCACCGGCTCGGCCTCACCGCCACCTACGAGCGCGCCGACGGGGCGCAGAGCACCGTCCTGGACCCGTACTTCGGCGGCGTCATCTACGAGCTCTGGTACGACCGCGCGCTGGACGACGGGGTCATCGCGCCGTTCGACATCGCCATGGTGGGTGTGGACCTGCGTCCCGACGAGATGGCCCAGTACAAGGAGCTCACCTCCGTCATGGTGGAGACGCGCCAGTCGCTGCTGGGCTATCCCACCGTGCCGGAGCAGCCCTACGCGGCGTTCCTCGCCAAAGTCACGGAGCTGGCCGGACAGGAGGCCACCGCGCCGATCCACTTCCTGGCCAAGAAGTACGTCAAGGCCCTGGCAGCCCGGTTGAAGATCCTCTCGGGCACCGAGACCAAGACGAAGGCCGTGGCCGCACTGGTCAGCGTGTTCCGACGGTCCGGCGGCTCCCTCGTCTTCACCCAGACCCAGGAGTCCTCCGAGGCGTCCAGGGACGCGCTCATCGGCAAGGACATCACGACGGGGATGGTGCACGCCGATGTGCCCGCCCTCGAACGCCGGCTGGTACTGAAGGACTTTGCCGCGGGCCGCTACAAGGTGGTGACCGCCCCGCGGGTGCTCGACGAGGGCATCGACGTACCCGAGGCCGACTTCGCCGTCATCATGGCCTCGCACCGCTCGGAGCGGCAGTTCATCCAGCGCTTGGGCCGCGTGGTGCGCCTGAAGCAGGACGGCCGGCACGGCCGTCTTGCGGTCCTCTACGCCAAGGGCACCGTGGAGGACCCGGATGTGCAGGGCGATCACAGCCTGGACCGGGCCATGCAGCATGCTCGGGAGATCGGCTTCTTCGACCTCGGCACCGAGCTCGCCGACCTTATCGACTTCCTGCTCTACCGCCCGGAGGACCTCTGGGGAACGCCGCCGGCGCGGCCGCCGTGGGAAGGACCCTTCTTCCCGGTCCGGGCCCCTGACGGCGTCAACGACGACGCTTCTCCCGGCGGAGGCCTTTCCGTAGGCGGCGTCGAAGGGCTCACCGTTCAGGTGGTTCCGCCGGGAGGCCGGCCGACCGCCCAGTCCGAGGACCCGGTCCGCCAGTACCTCAAGGAGATCGGCAGGGAGCCGCTGCTTACCGAGGAGGAGGAACGGGAGCTGGCCCTCGACATCGAGGCGGGCCTGGCCGCCGAGCAGATCCTCGCCGGAGAACCGCTGCAGTGCACCGCGAGCTACGTCGAGCTGCGCGCCATGGTGCGCATCGGGCGGAGCGCTCGTGAGCGAATGATCACCGCGAATCTGCGGCTGGTCGTGAGCATCGCCAAGCGCTACCTCGGCCGGGGCCTGGAATTCCTGGACCTGATTCAGGAGGGCAACATCGGCCTCATGAGAGCCGTCGACAAGTTCGACTGGAAGCAGGGTTTCCGACTCTCGACCTATGCGACTTGGTGGGTCAGGCAGGCGATCACCCGCAGCCTCGCCGACCTCGGACGGGCCATCAGGATTCCCGTCCACTTCTACGAGTTGATGACCACCACGCGCAAGAGCGTCGCGGCCTACCGTCAGGAGCACGGCAGGTGGCCCTCCCGCCACCAGCTCGTGACGATGTTCGACATCACCCTCGATCAGGCCGATCTGCTCCGTATGCATGTCAAGGACGTCGTCAGTCTGGACGGTCTGCGTGACGTCGGTCAGCAGGAGTGGGAGCAGCTGGAGTCGATGCTGTCCCACGGCTGGGTGGAGTCGCCCGAGACGATGTATCTGTCCGCTGAGCAGCGATCGTACGCCGAAGGACTGCTCGACACCCTGCCGGAGCGCGGCGCTAGGATCCTCGCTCTGCGCTACGGCTTCGTGGACGACGTCGAGTGGACGCTCGACGCCATCGGCAAGGAGATCGGCGTCACGCGAGAGCGGATCCGCCAACTGGAGAAGCGGCACCTGAACGAGCTGAAGGAACTAGTGGGTTCATAGTCAACGAAGACTTTTTACAGCACGACCATGTCGCCGGGTTCTGAAAGTTAGCTTCTTATCGTTTGTCCGTGCGCCCCTCCGCCACGCAAGCGTCGATGGTCGTGGCAGTGGCCATGGGCATACCTGATCAGCTTTCCCATGCCCACCTCATCCGTCTCACAATTGACATTGAGTATCCGATTCTCGGGCCACGAATAAAGCATAAGGATGCGAGACACTAAGATCCGCGGAAGCATGCGGGCGCAAACTCTTCGGACGAGACGTCTCGCATTCCTTGCCTTCCAAGACGTCTCGATGCATAGGCGCCGTGAGTGCACAGGCATACAATGCAATGAATACGATGCATATTATGCCCCGCATCCACTGACTACAGGAGTAATCATGCCGTTCGAGGTGTTCGACAAGAGGATGACTCCGCTGGTCAAGGCGCCGAGTATCACCATTCAGAAGCGCGGCGTGATATCGCTGAACAAAGCGGCCCACGACCTCGTAAACAACGCCGAAACGGTGGAACTGCTCTTCGACCGCGACCGGCAGGTCATGGCCCTGCGTGCCACCGATGACTCCTCTCCGCACGCCTACGCGGTGCGCCACGGTTCTAAGCGCGGCTCCGGGCAGGCCATCGTCTCGGCCACCGCCTTCACTCAGCACTACGGCATCGACACCACCGCCACCCGGCGATGGAAACCCTTCATCGAGGACAGCATGCTCTGCGTCGACCTCACCCACGAGGGCACCGTCATTACCGGCAACCGCACCAAGCCCTCGACACCGGCCCAGGACACTGAGTGGGTAGAGGCGGCGGAGGACATGAACGCCGTCGCTTATCAGGAGAACCCGACTAGCGATGACGCCCCCGTCGAGCCCTGACCAACCAGACGTCGGCACCGCCCTGTTCTATGATCCGCTCACCCGGAAGGGCCCTTCACCCATGGCCGAGAAAGCTGTCAAGCGCTCAATATTTGAACTCCCCTAGTGAGCGGTCATTTCGGCGTATCGGGCGAAGAGAACCTCCTGCCGCTGTTTCTCGCTCGTGCAGGTTCTCTTGGCCCCGAAAGCCCGGTCCACGACGGCGTCGAGTTCATCATGGGCCTCTTTTAGCTGAGGATCCATGCCATGCAACTTATAGTGCTCCGCAAGCGAGTATTCCGGATGGAAATCTCGAGCCGCGAGGACTCCACGCCCGGCTTCAATAATTTCTTGGCGAATAGCCTTCTCCACTGCTGGCAACGGCAGGTTGTTCCACACCAAAGTGTTAGAAAATCGGATGTCTGACTTAAGTCGACCTCCTACGGTTTTCTGCCAAGTGAGGAACATGGACGATGAAGCCACGGCAAATAAATACCCATCCGGGTCTTCCGCCTTGAACACCGCGTCGCTGACGATGGTGGTGGCCGGCAGATGCGCAACGGTAAAGTACGGTCGTCGTTCACTGACCACCCTGGGAAGACAAACATAGTCCGTGTCAGGCTGAGATCTTTGGCCGAACAGGTGCGGAGTCATTGCCATGGTCCGCGTGGAGGCCGCAGTGCTGGCCATACGGAACGTTCGCACAGACTCCAGCCGTTCGCGCAGAACGGGGGATCGTTTGACGTCGGCGGGATCGAGATCGACGAGCCACAAACACCAGCGCTCTTCTGCGCGCACGAGTTCGCGGGCGCCGATAAACAGGCGCAAGTACTCAGAAGCTACGGGATCCCTAACTACTTCCTCGTACTCCTCCGGGGCGACCACAAGATGCCCCCCGTCACGGGGCATGTTGCCGAAGGTGGCAGGCGGCAGACCGGGTGCCAGTGGCGCACGTCGTTGCTCTACCAGGACGTTGGGGCCATCGACGAGATACCCGTTAATGAACTTGGCGGGTTGCTCATCTGGCACACCTCGTAGGTCTAAATAGGAAAACAGGCGGCCAAATGATTTAATATTCTTGTCGAAGCCTATAATCACGCAGTGAACAGCGGCAGCACTCGGTGCTTCAGAGGCCCATGCGAAGGTACGGTGGGCGAAACGAATACGCCATCCCGCTGCAAAGACTGGGCCAAACAGGGCTGGAACCGGCTCACCTTGGACGATGGAGTTCGTTGAGACAAAAGCCCAACGTCCACCATTAACGTCACGAAAGTAGTCCAAAACCTTGGCATACCAGCCAGTGACGTAGTCGAGCCGACCAATGTCCTTGCGTCTCCAGACGTGGCGAAGGTCCCCCGCCTGTTCGTCATTGCGTGTGGCGTGGCCCAAGAAGGGTGGGTTACCAAAGATAAATACATTACCTGAGGAGGGTAACAGATCCTTCCACTCAGTTTTTAGAGCATTGCCCTGCATAATAGCGGCGCTGACCTTGATGGGGAGTTTAGCGGGAGCGGTGCCGAACTCCTCGGCCATGGTTTGATTAGCTTGGTGATCCACCAAAAGCATGGCGGTTTGTGCGATGCGGGCTGGCCAGTCTTCCAGCTCAATACCGTAAAAGTGGTCGAGGCTGACTTTAACTTCGGTGGCACCTTCAAGATGAATCGCGGACTGCGCGCGGTTCTGGCCGCTTCTGCGACTGTCGAGGACGTCGAGTTCCTCGCGGCGCTTGAGCAGGCGTAGCTCGAGGGCCCGGAGTTCGCGGTAGGTGACGACGAGGAAGTTGCCGCAGCCGCAGGCGGGGTCCATAAAGCGTAGGTCGCCGAGGTGGTTGTGAAGCTTGGTGAGCTCAGCTTTGTTGTCCCAGGCGCGGTCAAGACGTTCCTCCAGCTCGTCGAGGAAAAGGGGACGGATGAGACGCTGAATGTTGGTTTCGGTGGTGTAATGCTCGCCGAGTTCGCGCCGGGCCTTGGCGTCCTTGACGGTCTGGAACATGGACCCAAAGACCGCAGGGGAGATCACGGACCAGTCGAATTTGCACGCCTCCAGGAGCTCGCCCCGGAACGTGGCGTCCAGCGGGGGGATGCTCAGGGTTTCGGCGAAGAGGCTGCCGTTGACGTAGCGGAAGCCCTCATACTGCTCGTCGAGTGTCCAAGGTTTGGCGTTGGCAGTCCCATTGTCGGCCTGCGGATCGTCGAGGACACCGAACAGCTCGCCCAGCTTAGTGCTGACCTCATCAGCAGTGACGTACTCTGCGATCCAGTCGCGAAAAGCGTTGGGGCGCCACATGCCGGTGTCGTCGCCGAAAAACAGGAATAGCAGCCGGCTCAGCAGCAGGGTGGCTTGGGTAGGTTCCATCCCGGCGGTGTTGAGGTGTTCGTAGAGGGTTCCCATCAGGCGGGCAGCCTGCTGAGAGGCGGTCTCGGACTCGACATCGAAGGCCACCCGCATCCGGGTCAGCAGTTGGGTGAGGGTGACGTCGTCATCGATGCCCAGCTCTATGGCCTTGAGCCGGCTCTCGAGGTTCTGGTCGGGTTCGCCCACGGTGTGGGGGTGGACCATGAGTTTGGCGTTAACCCCGCCGAGCTGGCGGTGGCGGGGCCAGCGCCATTCCTGGTGGGTTCCGTCGGAGAAGATGACCAGGCGTTCGGCGTTGGCCTTGCTCAATTCATTGTCGATGCCGCGCTGCACGGACCGGGAGGGGAGTTTCGGGCAGTGCCAAACGCGCAGGCCGCTGAAGGAGGCGACCTGGGTGAGGGTGTAGTCCTCCCCTGCGGTGGGTGGGGTCCAGGTCTTGTGGGTGTCGGGGCGGTCCCAGCCGAGTTCTTCGACGAAGAGCTTTGTGAACTCGTGACCGTCGACGAGGTCGAGGATGGTGCTCATGCGCTGACTCCCATGGTGGAGACGATCCGGATGGGATCGGTCCCGGTTTTGGTACTGATGGTGAGGTCGTTGTCCTGGTGCAGCCTGCGAATCAGGGCCAGCAAGTTCTCATCCGTGGCGCCGGCACGCCGTGCTTGGCGCAACCGATGAGTGGCGGTGACCGTCAGCGGGGCCTCGTAGATGGCGGAGACGGCTTTGTCGGTGACCGGGTCGTAGTTGTGCAGGGTCTCGCCGAGACGTTGCCAGATGATCTTGCGTTCCCCGCGCAGCCGCCCGGCGGTGTTCTCGGATTCCTTCAGCGGGCCCCGGACCATGGCCTCGACCAGCTCGTCGTGATCGCCTCGGCGTTCCAGGCCGGGTTGGCCAGGGGCGGCCTCAAAGGCCCGCAGGGCTTCGTGGCCGGTGAGCAGGCGGGTGGTCCCGTTGGGGTGGGCGTAGGCGAAGCCTTCGTTGCCGGAGTCGGTGCGTACATAGCAGGCCACTCCCTCCTGTTCCTGAAGCCGGGGGGTGCGGGTGGCGTCGATCATGTCCGGTAGCCCGGCGATGCACTCGGCCAGGGCCGGGTCGTCCTGGGTGGCTTTGCGCCAGACCTCGAAGGCCAGGGAGGAGGCGTCGACGTCTTCCTGGGCTTCGGCGTCGGCCAGGGTGCCGTCGTAGAGGTCCTTGATGACCCGCACTTCCCCCTCGGTGCCAAAGAACCGTTCGTCGGAGCCGAAGGCGCTGGCGTTCTCGGCCAGGCGGTGTTGGATGCGGGTGCGCAGGTTCAGCACGTCTTCTACGCTGCCGTGGCTGATTGTGTAGATCAGCACCTCCTCGGCTTCCTGACCCACCCGGTCCACACGGCCGGCGCGCTGGATGAGCTTGATGATCGCCCAGGGCAGGTCGTAGTTGACGACCACATGGGCGTCCTGGAGGTTCTGGCCTTCCGAGAGCACATCGGTGGCCACCAGCACCCGCAGCTCGTCCTGCGGGGTCAGGGGCTCATCGGTGGCGATCAGCCTGGAGTTCGATTTCGGGGAGAACCGGCGGGCCAACGCCGTCGGGTCTTCCACCTCACCGGTGGCCACATCCACCTGCTCCACCCCGAGCTCCTGGAGGGCCGCGGCGACATAGTCGGCGGTGTCCTTGTACTCGGTGAAGACCAGCACCTTCTCCCCCGGGTGCTCCTGCTGCACCAGACGCAAGAGGCCCGCCAGCTTCGAGTCCCCCTCCGGGCTCCACGCCCCGTAGTCGCTCAGCAATCCCTCGATGGCCTCAGAATCCGCCACCAAGTCACGGCGCAGATGGGAGGTGAACAGCTGCGGGCGGATCCATCGCACCGAGGCCGGAGCCTTTTCCTCGAGCAGGGCGTAGTCCTGGGCCGGTTCGGTCAGCTGCCCGCCCAGGCGCAAGGACGTGGTGCTCTCGTCCTCCACTTCGGCGTCCGTATCCCCTTGGAGGACGTTGGCGTCGATCGTGCCGGCCGGTAGCGGCAGGTCCTCATCGATGGCGTGGAGAAACAACCGGTTGCGGGACAGGTGGCGCTGCAGCGAGAGGATGAAGGAGTGCCCGCAGGAGGACAGGCGCTTGTAGAAGTTGGTGCGCACGAACCCGGCCACCTGCCCGCGGGAACGTTGCAGGTCCTCCACCAGGGATCGTTCGTCGTCATTCATCAGCCCTGCCGCTGAGGGTGCCAGGTAGGCGGCCAGGTCGTAGCGCGGCAGCCGCAGCTCCTGGATCGCATCCAAGGTGGTGTCGGCGACCATCTTCGCCGCCGGATCGTCCTCGGTGAACTCGTGGTCCACCGGGATCGCCCGGCGGTCGGGGAAGGTGAAGCGTTCCCCGTTGGAGAAAGTCAGGTACTGCCGCCCCGCCTCGTCCGTTTCGGCGTAGTTGTCGCGGATGAAGGACCGGGTGCGGCGCACCAGGTTCTCCCCCATCAGCCGCTTCCAGTCCTCGGGGTGTTCGGACTTTCGGAATGCGGCCAGGGTGGTCTGGCCGAACTCGAGGTTCTCCGCCAGGTGCGGGTTCTCCGCCAAGGCGTTCACCGGGGCGATGCCCAGGTCTTCGTCCTCATCGATGTACAGCCCCAGCTGGTTGGCTACATCCGTGAACCGCAGGTTGTACGGAGTGGCCGTCAACAGCAGCACCTTGGAATCGTTGACGCTGATGTACTCATGCACGGCGTTGTACGTACGAGTGTTCTCGTTGCGCAGCGTGTGGGACTCGTCCACGATCACGAACGGGTAGCGACGCAGTTCCGGCAGGTCCCGGTGAACCATGGAGTAGGGCACCACGCGCCCGTGTAGGTCGTAGGCCTCCATGTGGCGCTCCCACATCGACTGAAGGTTCTTCGGGCAGACCACCAGCGGCTGGTACCCGTGCTCATCGCGCAGCACCTGGGCGACCGCGATGGCCGTCAGCGTCTTGCCCAAACCCACCACATCGCCCAGCATCGTGCCGCGATGGGCCATCACCCGGCGGGCCAGGGTCTTCACCGCGGTGGCCTGGTACTCCAGCAACTGGCCGGCGATGGGGCCGGTGAGCACATACCCGTCCAACCCCTCCCGCACATCCCGGGACAGGTCGTGGCAGACCTTCAGGTACACCTCATACGGGGAACGTATCAAAGGAGACGCCCAGGACTCCTCCAGCAGCTCCAGCAGTTCATCCTGGATTGACAGCGACCATCGGTCCACCCAGCGCTCCTGGAACCACCGGGCAAGCTGCTCTGCTGCGTGCTGCTCAACAACGTCCGTGTTGAGCTCGAGGTTGCTCATCAGTCCTGGAAAGGTCAGGTTCGACGAACCCACGAAGCCGATGTGCGGGGCCGAGACGTCCTCCCGGTGGAAGATGTACGTCTTGCCATGGAGGGGACGACGGGTGAACACCTTGAGCTCCACAGCTCCCAGCTGGACGAACTCGTGCAGGGACTGAAGGGCCTCTCGGTCCTTTTGAGTCGGCATCCCGTGCATGAGCTGCTCCCGGAGATGGTTCACCAGTTCGTTTCGCCGCTCCCTGGCGCGAGGACGATCGGCCTCGGCCTCCTCGGAACCGTCCACCGCCCGCTGGAGGGCCTCCAGAGCTTGCCGGTGCTCCCCAGGCATGACCATTCCGATCAGCACTCGAGCGACGGGAAACTCGGCGCCGGCGGTCATCTTCGCGCGGACCTCGGCGTCCAGCATCTCCCAGCCCCGCAGGTTGAAGTACCCCACTGCCACATCCATGGAGCTGTACGCCTCGAAGACCTCCTGCAACCTCCACCCCAGACGGGTCTTGTCCTGTAGGTTGTCGAAAATCTGGGTCAATGTGCCTCCTGGGCGTTCTTCACTGGCTGCGTCCGCTTCCACGCCGTGTCGAATTGCCAACAATTAAAGACAACGGTCCCCTTTTCCCGGACTGCGCCCGTTGGATCGACTCGTTCCAGCGCCTACTGCCTGTTTCCTGCCATATCTCGCGTGCCAACCCTCAGCTCCCTCGTAAGCAAGCTACTCGTCGAATTCTCTAGTGACTCCTTTCCCAGTAACGCTTTCGATGGCCATGATGACGTCGTCAAGTCGTCGATCAATGAATTCCTCGTAGTTATCCTTACGCAATGGATCATCCTCATCGTCAGCATCCATGAGGTGCGATCGGAGAATCTCAACCAGTTCTTTTTCACCCAAGGTTTCTCGCAGGGCCTGAAAATAGATGCTTGGCGCCTTCGCTCCTATGGTTTTGTTTGTGACCGGATCGATAAGAACGCGGTTGAGCACTAGCTCAGAATTAAATCGACGACCCTTCTCGTCAGATTTGCCATTGAGGAAAGCTTTAGGAAAAATGTGATGGGAGTCGATTTTATCAGCCTTGACTCTTTCAGCAGTTAGCTTCATACCGTTGTGGAAATCACGCGCACCGGTCGTCACAGCAAGAGCAAGCATTCCGGCATTGAGGGCCTTCCGCCTCGTTGTTGCGGTCCGAAGAGAAGATTCCGCGAGGGAAAATTCCGAAACCGCCTCGGGTGCATCCTGCGACGAGTCAAACAGCCAGTACTTGAGTTTGGCGTAATCAGCGCCTGCTTGGCTATTTGCACCTTGATCATAATTAGTTGAAAATACAGTGCACCAAAAAAACTGCTTGAGTCGGTTCAGAACATTTACTTGTTCGGGACCCTTGACTTTTGCGATATCATCCCACACTGCCGCCATTGGAACGAGGAGCATGGTATAAGGGAGCAGCTTCGGCGCCACAACGCCGCACTCGGCTTGAAGCAGGTCCAGAACGCGTGCAAATCCTCGTACAACTGGCTCCCAGTTGGCTTGAACATCGCTCGCCTCCAACTTACGCAATACGTCGCTCCGTTGCGCGGAATTACGAGCTCTTAGTGTGATCGCTTGGAGCACACTATAAGCATCGATCGAAAAGTCCTCGAGAATTTCATGGTCTGCAACCGCCTGATCCCATAGGTCTCGAAGAAAGACATCTTCAGGGTAGAACCTAGCCGTAAGCAACTCAAAAGGCCCAAGCGGCTTCCCGGTGTTATTCAAGGTCTCGAAGACGGTTGCAACTGCCTCTATTTTGGTGTGACTCGGAAGCGTAACCACTGGAAACCCATACGAGCGGAGCGGCGTTAGGTAACGCTCACGGAATTGCCTTAGCAGCTTTTTAGTGGACTTCTCGTCCATACTGGAAGCGTAGTGGGCCGCGTATTCGTCGAGCCAGTCATCAAAATCTCGATGTTCATCCACGGCAAAAACATGCTCTTTGATGCGCGCGCCTCGGGACTCCAATGCCTTGGCCTCTTTTGACTCCACTGGATGCCAAAAGACCGCGTTCTCGAACTCAACATCTGACTGGTCAAAAAGCTGACCCTCAAGATTTGATTCTGACGGAAGATCAACAAATTCGCGAATTTTCAGATAGAAGCGCTCCTCCCCTACACCATTCAACGCTCGATAGAGGGAGGTCAGCCTTTGCTGGCCATCCAATATGAGTTCCTGCGGGTGTGTTGTGCGGGAGGGTGCGCCCTCAACAGCGCGCCAACCGAACTTCTGATTCTCAGGTCCAACTGCCCAAAAGAGAAACGTGCCGGCGGGGAACCGGGACATCATTGAACGAAGCAGCGTAGCTGTTCGCTTCGGCTCCCACGTAAAGTCTCGCTGAAAATCCGGAATGGCGAGCGCCCCATTATGAATCTTTTGAAGCAAGTAATCCAGGTGCGCAGGGTTCGCCTGAAATACCGGGTCTGCGTCATAGGCACCCACCATGGTGTCACAACCCCACTTCCATCAGCTTTTTATTATCGGACGATACGAAGCCTATCCGCTGCGGTCGGACGTCTGGTGATGTCGGCCCCTGCCCCTACCTCGTGTCGGGGCAGACGTCAATGGGACCCCTCGGGACTTCTCGTAGACTCGCATGTTTCGAGCTAGGACCGTGTCGGCGGGCATAAACGGCCTAGCTCGGCTGCGCAAGCTCACGACAGATGGACGGCCAACGAAAGCAACCGCTCGCGAATGGGACGGCCGCCGGCCGCCGATTCGCGTGCTGAGGTCCGGCGCGAGCGAAACCTGTCCCCACTCTGCCAGAGACAGCCCGCCCCCAGCTGTCGAAGAACTCGCCCAAAGGGAGACCAGCGACTTCACGGCGCGCCATGCGCACTAACCGTTCAGCGCCGTTGTGCTGTGCTGGCGCAGCATTGACCTGATCGTGACCAGGGCACCACCGGCGATGCCCGCCACAAAATTCCTCAGCACCACCCACACCAGTCTGATCAACCGGCGAGAGTGCCCGCTCGTGGGGCTCCAAAGATCCAGTTCGGCGCATGGCCGCGTGCGCCGAAAGATGTCGCCCTCCGGTCATAAGATGCCAAGACATTAGGTTCACGCCGCGGAGGGGCGACGGACCCCAGCACCCAGGCGAGATGCACACGCCGCTGACAGAACAGGGACACGATGTCACAAGTGGTGGAGACCGAAGATCCAGATGCACTTGGACCGCGCGACTACCGCGCGTTCATGCGCACCGAGACGCCCCAGCTGACCCTTCCCACTGTCCAAGACCAGTTCGTGACGTGGTTGCGCGACAAGGGCATCGACTTCGACAGCACGAACCGTGTCGAATTCATGGCGAGGGGGGTCCGGGCGTCGGTCGTCGAGCACACCCGGGGTCATGACGACTACGTCCGGTGCCGGCTCGTCGAATCGGAGACACCCCAAGGCACGTGGTGCACCGAGGTGGTGGCGTCCTCCGCCGGATGGATCGACCTGACCGTCACGAATTCCGAGGGGTACTTCGTCGCCGTTCCCAAACTGGCCCGGTATCTCATGCAGGCCCTCGATGTGCGCGACGCCTCGATGCAGCTCCTTGACGAGGTCAAGCAGTGGGACATCAACGAGGTCGACCGGCTCGTGGAGCTGCTCGAAGACCAGGACCGGCACGGGCTCGTGTTCGTCGCGGGGACCGGTGACGAGCCGGACCTTTACGAGGCTTTCCGGAAGCGGGTGTCCACGTGGACCCGTGAGGTGTTCGGCATGGCGCAGTCGATCGTCCTTACACCACGCGCCACCCAGATGCTCAGCGATCGACTGGGCTACCACGCCGTTGGCCCATGGATGTTGCGGACGTACTACCCGGGAGTGGCGCCGGCTCAGATCGTGGACTCCCGCCGCCACCGGTATTTGACGACGGCCACCCTCGCCAACGAGAAGGACTGGCGGCTCCGGCAACTCCTGGCGAACACCGCCCGCCGTCATGCGGCCACTCGCCTGGATCCGACAGAAGTCATCCGCGCGAAACGAGCCTTCGCCCGCGCGGAGACTCGTGCACTGCTCGCGGCTTTCGGGGAACCCACCCCCTCTGACCGCGACCGCACAGAGGTCGTCCCGTCGCCAGCCGTCATCAGCGCCGCACCGACGGACGCGAAGCCCCAGGCGCTGGACCTCGAGGACATCGACACAGATTGTACCGAACCTCCTGCCGTCGCTGCGGCGGAGGCGCAGCTCGATCTCGTCCGTTTGGTCCTGGGCATCACATCCATCACCCGCGTCGCCCTGGAGCAGGCGATCCATCCCGGCCACACCGCGCCGTCTCCCGAAAGCCTTCGCAGCGGGGCGTTACAGGCGGCTAGCCTGCGCATCAAGGAGCAGCTCGATCGGATCGAAGAACTCGAGGACTTTCGACGCGATGCGGTGCGCGCGCTCGAGGATCAGCAACTAGAGCGTGCCGAGCTACAGGACGATCTGGAGAAGTCCCGTCGGACGGTCCGCTGGTTGCGGGACCGGTTCGCGGAGATGTCCGACTACGAGACAGCCTTCGGCGAGGCGCCTGAGGACACTCTGGAAACCTATCCCGCGTCGTGCGTGGAACTCATTGATCGGCTGGGGAGAGACCAGGACGTCCTGGTTTTCACAGGTGATCGGAATAAAGCACGTGTCGTCGACGACGCGGACACCCTTCAGCTGGCCGTGCGAAGCGCATGGGAAGCCTGCATTGCACTCCGCGAGTACGTCCGGGCGCGCAACGATGGCAACTGGGACAATGGCGTGGACCAATTCCTGAAGAACCGGCCCGAAGGCTACGACGGGATCAGCGCCGGCAAGCACGGCGCGAACGAGACCGCAGTCACTATGAAGCAGTTCGGCGGCGAAAGGATCTTCCCAGTCCCGGCGGAGGTCTCGTCCGAACAGGTCATCGCGATGAAGGCACACTTCAAACTCGCCTCGATCGGGATGCTGAGTCCCCGTATGCACTACCACGATGACTACACGAACACCGGCAAGATCTACATCGGGTACATCGGCCGTCATCTTACGAATACGATGACTAACTGACGGAGTTGCGGACTGGCACTGGCACATCACTCGGTTCTACATCCGTCGCGCTTGTCACTGCGTGGGACTGTCCTGACTTTCCTTGACTCGCCGACCAGCCTTTTAGTCGTGTCATTTAGGGGTTCTGCAACCACGGATTGATCCGTGACGGAGGCGCGGCTGCGGCCCTTTGTCGCCGCCGTCGGCGGCTCGCCCCTCCCCCGGACTCTCGTGGACCAGCGGGCGGCCAAGGGCGTGACCGTCATGGCCGACTCCGGCGCCACCGAGGCCGGGTCCACCGTCCTGACCATGCCCCCGCGCGGCAGCGACAGCACCTCGGCCATCAGCGTGCCGGTGGTCCACGCCCAGTGCAGCGTCCGCGACCTCGACGGCTCGGAGCTGCCCGCCGGCCGGATCGGCGAGCTGTGGGTGCGCGGCCCCCTGCTCATGCAGGGGTACTGGAACAAGCCGGAAGGGACCGCCCAGGCCATCACGCCCGAGGGCTGGTTCACAACCGGTGACGCCGCCCAGGTCGACGAGGACGGGATCTTCCACATCGTCGACCGCTGGAAGGACATGTACATCTCCGGCGGGGAGAACGTGTACCCCGCCGAGGTCGAGAGCGTCCTCTACCAGCACCCCGAGGTCGTGCTGGCCTCCGTGGTCGGGGTGCTGCACGAGCGGTGGGGCGAGACCGGCAGGGCGTTCGTGGTGCTGAGCGGGCGCTCCACCACGACCGCCGAAGAGCTGCGTACCTGCTGCCGCGAGCGCCTGGCCGCCTACAAGGTGCCCACCCACATAGAGTTCCTGGACGACCTGCCCCGCAACGCGGCCGGCAAGATCCTCAAGAAGGAGTTGCGCACCGTGATGAGCCGATGACCCGCCCCGACCCCGCTGCCCTGCTCGCCGACCTGCGCCAGGAGGGGGACCTGCTCGAAGAGCTGCTTCGCCCCCTTTCCGCCGAGGACTGGAACCTCCCCACCTCGGCGGAGGGGTGGACGATCCGCCACCAGATCGCCCACCTCACCTGGACGGAGCGGACCGTGCTGACCGCCCTGGAAGAGCCGAAGGTCTTCGCGCAGCTGCGGGAGCGGTTCCGGGCGGAGGCCGACGTCGTCGACCGCGGCGCCCAGGAGGGTGCCGCACGGTCCCCGGCCGAGATCCTGACGTCCTGGCAGGAGAGTCGGCGCCGCGTGCTCGAGCGGCTCGCCGCCGTGCCGGAGGGTGAGCGCATCCAATGGATCGGCCCGCCCATGGGGGCACCCATGATGGCCAGCGCCCGGATCATGGAGACCTTCGCCCACGGCCAGGACGTCCGCGACGCGCTCGAGGTTCCCCCGGTCGCCTCGCACCGGCTGCGGCACGTCGCCCACCTGGGCGTGGCAGCCCGCGACTACGCCTTTCGGCAACGCCGGCTGGACCCGCCGGCCGAGCCGTTCCGCGTCGAACTCACTCACGAGGACGAGACCTGGACCTGGGGACCGGCCGAGGCAACTCAGCGCATCCACGGCCCGGCCCTGGACTTCGTCCTGCTTGCCACCCGGCGGCGGCACCGCCAGGACGGGAGCCTCGTCGCGGAGGGCCCCGACGCCGGCGCCTGGCTCGACATCGTCCAGGCCTTCGCCGGCCGGCCGGGACCAGGGCGAGCCCCGCGAGCAGACACGCGATGAGACACGGACCGTCGCCCTACTCGGCGCCAGAGCTCTGAGGCCGGTCAGCGACGACGGCCCGTTCCCTGGGACGGCCCCAACCGGGCGGACACACTGACCGAGTCCGCATTGAGTTCGCCCCGCTCGCGGAAGCGGTCGTCGCCGATGTCGCCGTACTCGGAGGTGAAGTACCTGCGCTCGCGGGATCTTTCCCGCGTCGCGGCGCCACGGTCGGCGACGGAGGAGTTCTTCGCCGAGCGCGTCGAGGAAACGGCCTGTCCGCGACGCTGCGGCGGAGTCTGCGGTTCTTTCGTCTTCTAGGACGAGGCCTTGGCCACCGTCTTGCTCGCGGAGCGGGCCGGCTTCTGAGGAGTGCGCGGGATGGTGGCCATGCTGGTGGGCGCCACGGGCTTCTTCACGGTCCGCCCGGATGCCTCCCGAATCTGACGGGCGCTGAGGCGCGTGTTGCTCCACGGGCAGAGAACCTTGCCCCGCCTCCGCTGCGAATGGCTGGGATTAGGTCTGCTCGAGCGAAGACATTTCGCGATGTGCTCCGCAGTGGACGCAACGGACCGTGCAGACGAATTCATGGCCGTCCGGCGGCCGTACGACCTTCTTCGCCCGAGGAGCGGCCATGGCTGGCGCCGATCGCTGAGGAGCCTGCGGATGATTCCGCGTCGACGGGACGACCATGCCCGGTGCGAGCGGATCCGCCGTGGGGCCGTCCGGAGTGAGGGAAGCGGATTTCGGTGCCCCTGTCCGTTGAGGCAGCAGTGCCGTTGTCGAGCGACCCACCGGTCGCGGGGAGGCAGGCTCCGGTGCTCGTTTCGGCGTCGACCGCTGCTTCCCCACGGGTCCCTCCTTGGACCGTCGAGTCTCCATTACCGAATAGCATTTCCTCCTGTTTGCAATCACAATCAGTACCCGCGGTAGTGCGCCGCGTGTCGGCACTGCGACAACACCCACCGCCGCATCGGTCGGACACGGAAGTCAGGAAACATGCACAAGTCCGGTGGCGTCACGCCGCGCCGAGGTTCGTCGGTTCGCCATGACGGGGACATCGACGTGTCCGCGCACGTCAGGAGGGCGCCGAGCGGACGCATTCCACAGTGGGTCCTGGAGGAGGCGCAGGAGCAGCAGCGGCATGCTGGGATGAGTCCCCGTCAACGGCGCCGGACGCAGAGGCGCGCTGCCCGCATCGCCCGACAGTCCACCAGGCGCTGGTCGAAGGATGTGGAGCGACGCAACCGCGCCTGGCGGGCGTCCCCCGCGATCTGGATAGTGCTGCTGGCAGTACTGTGGGTCACTCCGGACCTTTTCCACCAGCACGCCCTGCCGGTGATCCGCCCTTATCTGCCGAACGCCTCGGCGCCGCCACCCGGGGTCGACGCTTCTCGCGATCCGATCGGCGCTCCACCGGCCGTGGCGGACATCGGCGGGTACCGCTTCATGGAGTCACCGGATCCGGAGCAGGAGATGGTCGCCTACGACCCGTGCCGACCGGTTCGCGTGGTCGTGCGCCCGGACAATGCTCCACCGGGCGGTGAGCAGCTGATCGAGGAGGCCATCGGTGCGGTTTCGGCGGCAACAGGCCTGCAGTTCGTCGACGCTGGAACCACCACGGAAGCGCCCTCGAGCCGGCGTGAGCCGTATCAGCCCGACCGCTACGGCCGCCAGTGGGCGCCGATCCTCATCGCCTGGTCCGACGCCGGCGAGCACCCCGATCTGGCCGGGAACGTGGCCGGTCTGGGCGGCAGCACGGTACGGAATGTCGACGAGGGTCCCTTCGTCTACGTGACCGGACAGGTGGTCCTCGACGCTCCATCCCTGACCGCAGCGATGGAGCGGCCGGAGCAGGTGCGAGCGGTGATCATGCACGAGCTGGCGCACGTCATCGGCCTGGACCATGTCGATGATCCCGGACAGCTGATGTACGGGGACAACGTGGGCCTGACCGACTTCGCGCCCGGTGACCGCGCCGGCCTCGCCAAGCTCGGCGCCGGGGCGTGCGTGCCGAGACTGTGAGGCTTCGACCCGAAGCATGACGTCATGCCGGGGCTCCTAGGGGCCAGTCACACATCGCCGCCGCCCTGGTCGAGGGCGCTGCCGAGTCCTAGCGTGGAGGCCACCAGGCGCCACAGCAGCCCAGCAGCGGCCACCGGAAAGCGGGGAAGGCATGAGCGCGCACACGGACGACCAGGGCAACCGCAGCGTCACCGCCCCAGACGGACGCTGCCTGGAGTTCCGGCTCACCGGTCCGCCCGGCGGCCTGCCGGTGGTCTTCCACCACGGCGCGCCCGGCGCGGCGGTTCCGTTCGGGCCGCTCGAACGCGCGGCCGCGAAGCGCGGGCTGCAGGTGCTCACCGTCTCGCGTCCCGGGTACGGCGCCTCGGACCCGCTCCCGGAGGAGACGGCCCCCGGTACGGTGGCCGGCGCCGTGGCCGACATCCGGTGCGTCCTGGACAAGCTGGGCGCCGAGGAGTTCCTCGCCGTGGGCTGGTCCAGCGGCGGCCCCCGCGCCCTGGCCTGCGGAGCACTGCTGCCCGGCCGCTGCCGCGCGGTCGCCTCCCTGGCCGGCTACGCCCCGCCGCGCGCCGAGGGACTGGACCCGGTCGCCGGGATGGACGAGGACAGCGCGGCCGAGTTCACCGCCGTCCGACAGGGTCGCCGGGCACTCGAGGCCTACCTCGAGGAGCAGGTGCAGGCCATGGCCGCGGCGGCCTCGACCCCTGGGGGCGACGTCGTCGAGCTGCTGCGCGCCATGCTCCCGCCGGTGGACCGGGCGGTGATGACCGGGGACTTCGCCGACTACGTACTGGGCGCGGCCGAGCACTCCCTGCGCCAGGGCATCGTGGGTTGGCGCGACGACGACCTGGCGGTGGACTGTCCGTGGGGCTACGTCGTGGAGGAGATCGCCGTGCCGGTACGGATCTGGCACGGCCGGGAGGACGGCACCGTCCCCGTCGCCCACGGGGAGTGGCTCACCGCGCACGTGCCGGGCGCCCGGGCGCACCTGCTGGAGCGCGAGGGGCACCTCTCCCTTGTGGCCCGCCTCGACCGGGTCCTGGACGACCTGCTCGACGCCGCCGTGGTCGACGAGGACGGGATGTAGGGCCGGCACGCCGAAAGCGTCCGCGAAGAAAACCGACCCACACCGGGCGGCCATGACAAAAGCAATAATTTCTTTTAGCGAATTCCCGTGTGAACCCTGGGACCCACTAAGAGGTCGCCCTTTCCGCCCCCACCAAGGAGCCGCTCACGCCGGCTGCCTAATGCTCCGCGAAGCATTCCCCGCGGTTTCTCGCGCCATAACGCGCGTGTCACCCCCGGACGCCCCGCCCCAGGGCAGGGGCGGACTTGCCGGCGGACGCATGTGAAACAGAGCCCCTGGTCAAGCCCACTTTTGTCGTGAGATGCGTCTCCCAGAGGATCCCCGTCGGCACCCCTCACCAAGCAGCCCTGCGCGAGCGCGGAGACCCACGGCCGAATCGCAACAGATTCCGAGACGCGCCCGTGATCTAAACGAGACTTTCTCGTTACTTTTCGATTAGTGTTCTCTCCGTGCCGATTCCCCCACTGATCGGCACCCCCGTGCACATCGCCGAATTCTGCCGGTGCCCGGGGCCCCCCTGAACACATCACTCGGCAGAAGCGGGGGAACCAGAATCGGTCCCTCCCCCCGGGACCTAGGGGTTAAGTCGCCAGGGCCTCCACCCTGCGACCGGGTGTCTCCCACCCGCATCCGACAGCTCACCTCGCAGGCAAGAGGGAGGACATCACTCATGCCCATCTTCCACTCCCGCACGCCCCGCCACCGCGCCCAGCGCTCGTTCCCCCTGGGGCGCACGGCGACCCTGGCGGTCGCCGCCGGCACCATGGCGCTCGGCAGCGTGGCCCCGGCCCAGGCCGCCCCGGCCGCAGCCTCCCAGCAGCTCCTCAGCATCCAGTCCCAGTCCGGCAAGGCCGCGACCATCGCCGCCGCCGCCAGAAGCCAGCTCGGCGTGGCGCAGGACTGCACCTCACTGGTCACCAAGTCCCTGCGCGCGGCCGGGATCAACCACCACGGGTGGCCGGTCTCCTACCTGAACCTCGGCACCCGGGTCTCGGCCGCCCAGGCCCAGCCCGGTGACCTGGTCTACTACGCCAACGGCGGCATGGGCTTCGCCCACATCGCCGTGTACATCGGCGGCGGCAAGGCCGTCCACGGCGGCTGGAACGGCAACCAGACGGTCATCCAGACCGTCAACGTCGGCTCGGGTCCCGTCTACATCCGCGTGCGCTGACCCCACGCACGTGAGCGGGAACCGCACTTCCACACACCACGGGCACAACCTCTGGATGCGGGGCACCCCCGGCTGGATCGACGGGGACATCCATCCGGGAACCACTCTTCCCAGACTGATATATGAGTCGTATGCTCAGTGCGGATCCTGCAGTGGACCGATCGCCGACTCGATGAGGAGTGGAACAGCATGCGGCAACTCGCGCACCGGCTCGAACGGCTGGGCACCGAAACCGCCTTCAGCGTCGCCCAGGCCGCGGCCTCGTGGAAGGCCCAGGGGAACCGGGTGTACCCCTTCCACCTCGGCGACATCAACATCCCCACGGCCCCGCACATCGTCGAGGCCATGAACCGGGCCATCGCCGACGGCTACACGGGCTACTGCCCCGGCCCCGGCATCCCGCAGCTGCGCGAGGCCCTCGCCGAGGACATCGGCTCCCGCCGCGGCATCGGTCTCACCCCCGAGAACATCGTCGTGATGCCCGGCGGCAAGCCCGTCATCACGAAGTTCCTGCAGGCGGTCATGAACCCCGGCCAGGAGGTGCTCTACCCGAACCCCGGCTTCCCGATCTACGAGTCGCAGATCGAGTACCTCGGCGGCACGGCCGTGCCCTACCGCTACCTGCCCACGCCGGAGGGCTTCGCGATCGACCTCGACCAGGTGCGCGCCTCGATCACCCCGAACACGGTCGCCATCATCTACAACGACCTGCAGAACCCCATCTCGGCCGAGTCGACGGCGGCCGAGCGCGAGGCCGTGGCCCAGCTCGCCCAGGAGCACAACCTCTGGGTGCTCTCCGACGAGGCCTACTTCGAGACGCGCTACGAGGGGGTCTCGAACTCGATCGCGTCGCTGCCCGGCATGGCCGAGCGCACCGTCATCCTCTACACGTTCAGCAAGAAGTTCGCCATGACGGGCTCACGCCTCGGCTGCGCCGTCGCGCCGCCCGAGATCGCCACGGTGCTCAGCACCCTCAACACCAACGACGAGTCGTGCACCACGCACTACGTGCAGTGGGCCGGCATCGAGGCACTGCGCGGCCCCCAGGAGCCCGTGCAGGAGATGCTCGACGTCCTGCGCGAGCGCCGGGACGCCGCCTGCGAGATCGTGAACGCCATCCCCGGCATGCACGTGGCCGTCCCGCACTCGACGTTCTACCTCTTCCCCGACGTCACCGCCGCCATGGAGCGCATGGGCTGCAGGGAGGTCGGCGACTTCGCCACGGCGGCCCTGCAGCAGACCGGCGTGTCCTTCTGCACGCGGGAGCACTTCGGCCGGCGCCAGCCCGGCGAGGACCGGCAGTACATCCGGCTCGCCTACTCGGGCATCGGCGTCGACGACATCCGCGTCGGCCTCGGCCGCCTGCGCGAGTGGATCGAGGCGGCATGAGCCGGGTCGTCGTCACGGGACGGGTCCCCGACGCCGCGATCGAGAAGCTCCGCGCCGAGCACGAGGTCGACGCCTGGCCGGGTCCGGAGTCCATCGACCGGGAGGAGCTCCTGCGGCGCGTGGCCGGCGCCGACGCCGTGGTGAGCCTGCTCACCGAGCGCGTCGACGCCGAGCTGCTCGACGCCGCCGGCCCGCAGCTGCAGGTGGTGGCGAACGTCGCCGTCGGCTACGACAACATCGACGTGCCGGCCTGCGCCGAGCGCGGCGTCGTGGCCACCAACACCCCCGGGGTGCTCACGGACGCCACCGCCGACATCGCGCTCGGCCTCATCCTCATGGCGACCCGCCGCCTCGGCGAGGGGGAACGGCTCATCCGTTCCGGGCAGTCCTGGAAGTGGGGGATGTTCTTCCTGCTCGGCAGCAGCCTGCAGGGCAAGACCCTCGGCGTCGTCGGCATGGGCGGCATCGGCCAGGCGACCGCGCGCCGGGCCAAGGCCTTCGGCATGGAGATCGTCTACCAGTCGCGCAGCGAGATCGACCCCGCGATCGCCGCCGAGCTGGGCGCCCGGCGGGTCGAGCTCGACGAGCTGCTGGCCGTCTCCGACGTCGTGTCGCTGCACTGTCCCTACGGGCCCGCCACGCGCCACCTGATCGGCGCCGAGCAGCTGACGGCGATGAAGGACTCGGCGTACCTCGTCAACACCGCGCGCGGACCGATCGTGGACGAGGCGGCGCTCGCGTCGGCGCTGCGCGAGGGCCGGATCGCGGGCGCCGGGCTGGACGTCTTCGAGCACGAGCCGCAGGTGCATCCCGAGCTGCTGGAGCTCGACAACGTGGTGCTGGTGCCGCACCTGGGCTCGGCCACCGTGGAGACGCGCACCGCGATGGCGGTGCTCGCCGCGGACAACGTGCTCGCCGTGCTGGGCGGGGAGCAGCCGCCCACACCGATCGCTGTGCGACAGGGCCGGTCGTCGGTCGGGACGGGGCCGCGATGACCCGCTGACGGGGGCTCCGCCGTCGGGTGGAGCCCCCGTGCCCGCACCGGAACAAACGCCGATGTCCTGCCGGGAATGGCATCTTCCGGAGTGCCGTCGAATCCCTGCCATGGTCGTGGGACCATGGGCCCATGATCAGCAACGTGGCCGTCATCGTGTTCCACGAGGTCTCCCCCTTCGAGCTCGGGGTGGCCTGCGAGGCCTGGGCGATCGACCGCTCCCGCGACGGGCTGCCGGTGATGGACTTCGCCGTGTGCAGCCCCGACGGGCGGCCGGTCCGCACGATCGCCGGCTTCGACGTGGCCGTGCGGCACGGGCTCGACCGGGTGGCCGCGGCGGATCTCGTGGTCCTCCCGGCCATCTCCCGGGACCGGGACGTCCCGGCAGAGGTGGTCCAGGCGCTGCACGCGGCCCACGAGCGCGGGGCCCGGATTCTGTCCATCTGCTCGGGCGCCTTCGTGCTGGGGGCGGCAGGCCTGCTCGACGGCCGCCGCTGCACCACCCACTGGATGCACACCGCGGAGCTGGCCGAGCGGTTCCCCGCCGCGCAGGTGGTGCCGGAGGTCCTCTACGTCGAGGACGGCACCATCCTCACCAGCGCCGGCACCGCGGCGGGCCTCGACGCCTGCCTGCACCTGTGGCGCCAGGAGTTCGGCTCGGCGGCCGCCAACGCCGTGGCACGGCGCATGGTCGTCCCGCCGCAGCGCCAGGGCGGACAGGCACAGTTCATCAAGGAGCCGGTCCCCGAGCACCGTGCCGAGACCCTGGACCCGCTGCTGAGCTGGATCGTGGGACACCTCGACGAACCGCTCGACGTCGACGCCCTGGCCCGGCGCGCCGCCATGTCCCCGCGCACCTTCGCCCGCCGGTTCCGCGACGAGACGGGCACCACGCCGCACGCCTGGATCACCGCGCGGCGCCTGCACCGGGCCGAGCAGCTGCTCGAGGAGACGGACCTGCCGGTGGAGCGCATCGCCGCGGACGTGGGCTTCGGCAACGCGGCCACGCTGCGCCACCACTTCGCCCGGGTCCGCCGGCTCAGTCCGCAGCAGTACCGCCGCCGCTTCGCGACCACCGTCTGAGCACCACTGCCTGAGCACCACCGCCTGAGCACCACCGCCTGAGCACCACCGCCTGAGCGTCACCGCGTCGTTGCCGCCGCGGCCGCGACGATGCCGCCGAAGTGGCAGGAAATGAGCGACAGGCGTCATTTCTGCCACTCGTGCGGAGAGGTCCGGCCGGCCAGGCTTGTCGGTGTGAGAGTGAGCCGGATCGGACCGGCACACCACAGGCAAGGAGCCCACCATGATGACGGACCTGTTCCTGATGCTCGCCGCGGCGGCGGTGCTGTCGGTGTACATGCTGATCGGCCGCCTGGCCATTCCGGCGGAGGACCGGGTGCCGCTGCGTGATCTCGACCGGGACGGCTGGGTGCACACGCTGCGGCGCAGCCTGGTGGTGCTGAGCGACTCCGCCCCGGGTGCGGGCGCTGCACAGGGGCGGTGAGGAAGCGGGGTTGACCGTGGCGGCCCGGCAGGATGAGGGCCCCGGTGCGGGTCCGCGCCGGGGCCCTCCGCTTGCCGGCCGGAGGTCTCGGCCCTCGACGATGTCGAGGTCGTGGACGCGGGCTCACCGTCCACGAGCTCCGTCCGCTTCCCCAGGGAGCCCGGTGCCCACGTCTCGACGGCCTTTTCCTCTACGACGCGGCGGCCCCGTGCCGGCGGAGCACGCCGACGCGAAGGTCGTCGTCTGTGGCACCCCGTCCGACGCCCTGCAGGAGTCGGCCCGCCGGCTCTCCCGCGTGCGGCTGGTCCAGGCGTTGGCGACCGGATCGGACAGCGTGCCGGCGGCCGGCCCATCGGTGCCGCCCGGCTGCTGCGCGAGAACCTCCGGGCCCTGACGGAGGGCGGCGAGTTCACCAACCGGGTCGCCCGCTGACCCACCGCACGGCGGGACCACCGGGCGGTTCACGCCCGCACCCGAATATTGCCTGTGGGGTGCGTCATATTCGGAGACCGTTTGCGGGGCCGGTGGCGCATCGTCCATGGTGGTCGTGGGGAGAGACCAGGGCCTGACCAGAGGCACTTCTGGTCACCCGTGGCCGTGGTGCGCGCCGCCCGTCGGACAAAGGGGTCCACGGGACGGTCGTCACGGCCGGCCCCGCCCTGACAGGGGGAAGCGCTGGAGGCGGACGTGCTGGGGGGCATGTCCGCCTCCAGCCATGTCGGCCTCCGCATTGCGGCGCCGCGGCCCCCGCCACGGGCGGTGCATCGGCGCCGCCCGCAGGATCAGGGCACCCAGCCCAGGACCTGCCCGCCGAAGGCCATCAGGCCCACCCACGTCACCGCGGCCACGATGGGCACGAGCAGCACCAGGAAGGACCGTCGCCGCACCAGTCGCACGCCGGCGCCGGTGAGGACCGCCCACCAGACGAGCAGCAGCACCACGGCCCACAGCGGGGCCATCAGGCCGCTGGCCAGATAGAAGTACCCGACCACGAGGTGGGCGGCCGCGGCCAGCACCACCGCGAGCCCGAACCCGGGCCGGCTGCGCGTCCTCATGCGACCACTGTGCGCCCCGCACGGCGGACGCACAATCGTGAACCCGAGGCCGACGGGTCGTGACCGGCCGGGAGTCCGGGTACCTCTCGGACGGTCACGACGGCCTCCTACAGCACGCGGCTGTAGAACACGGTGGGCAGCGGGGTGAAGCCTCCGGCGGCGTAGGCGGCCCGGGCGGCGGCGTGCGCGTCGTCGCCGCCGGTGCCCGCCCGGGCGACGACGCACCCGGCGGCGCGCATCGCCGCGCAGGTCGCGTCGATCAGGGCGCGGCCGAGGCCGCTGCGCTGGTGCCGGGAGTCGACGGCGAGCAGCGTGATCTCCCCCTGCGGCCCGGCGGGGCCGGGATGGACGTCCCAGGCGGCGTAGCCCGCGGGGGCGCCGTCGAGGTCGGCGACGAGCAACCGGTGCCGTCGTTCCGGACCGGTGAGCTCCGTCAGGGTGTCGCGGTAGTCCCGCTGCCACTGCCCGTTCTGCCGGGCGAACAGCTCGGGGCCCAGCTGCTGCCGGATGCCGTCCTGGACGGGTTGGAAGGCGCGGACGGTGAGGTCGACGAGGGCCTCGAGGTCGTCGGCGCGGGAGGTGCGAAGGTGCATGGTCCGTCTCCTGGAGCGTGCGGGAACCCGTGACCCGGAAGCGGGTCACGGGGAGGGCTCGGTGCCGAGGCGGCGGGGCCTCGGCGCGCTCAGGAGCGGGTGCGCACGGCGGCGGGGCACATCACGTCTCCAGGGTAGAACAGGCCCGTGGCGCCACGGCCCCAGGGTGCCGCCGGGACCTGGATCGCCTGCTGGAGCCGCGCCGCCGAACCTGGGGATCCGCCCGGAATCGGCGCCGCGGCCCGGTCCGGCCGCACCGGCGCCAATAGACTGTGGGACGCATCCGCATCCCCGATCACTGGAGTGTGTGTACCACCGTCATGGGCCCATCGCCTGCGAGACCCGGGTCGTCCGACGACCCGGGCGACAGTTGTCCCTGTCCCGCAACAGCTGACCACCGCCGCAGGCTCCGGCCCGGCTCGTCCTCCCCGGGGGTGAGCCCCCGATGATCGGAGCGCTCCTCACCCTGCTCCTGGGCATCGTGGTGATCCTCGCGATCATCGCCGCCAACGGCTACTTCGTGGCCCAGGAGTTCGCCTACATGTCCGTGGACCGCGCCCGCCTGGGGGCGCGCGCCGAAGCCGGCGACAAGGCCGCCCAGCGTGCGCTGAAGGTGACCCGCCGCACCTCGTTCATGCTCTCGGGCGCCCAGCTGGGCATCACCGTCACCGGCCTGCTCGTCGGCTACGTCGCCGAGCCCCTGGTCGGCGAGTCCCTGGCCGTGCTGCTGGGCAGCACCGGCGTCCCCGCTGCGCTGAGCATCTCGGTGGGCACCGTGGCCGCCCTGGTCGTGGCCGCCGTGGTGCAGATGATCTTCGGCGAGCTCTACCCGAAGAACCTCGCCATCGCGAACCCCGAGCCGATGGCCCGCGCCCTGGCCCGCTCCACGACGATCTACCTGACCGTGTTCGGCTGGCTGATCACCGTGTTCGACCACGCCGCCAACGCCCTGCTGCGCCTGGTGCGCGTGGAGCCGGTGCACGACGTCGACACGACCGCGACCGTCGAGGACCTCGAGCGCATCGTGGCCGACTCCCGGCAGAGCGGCGACCTGCCCGAGGAGCTCTCGGTGCTCATCGACCGCATCATCGACTTCCCGGACCGGGACGTCGAGCACGCCATGATTCCCCGCTCGCAGGTCGGCGCCGTCGCCCCGGACACCACCGTGGGCGAGCTGCGCGCCCTCATGGCCGCCGAGCACACCCGCTACCCGGTGATCTCCGAGACCGAGGAGCCCCTGGGCGTCGTCCAGCTCGCCGACCTGCTGCGCAGCAGTGCTCCCGACGACGCCACGGTGGCCACCATCATGGCGCCCCCGCTGGTGCTGCCCACGCTCATGTCCCTGCCGGACGCGCTGGCGCGGCTGACGGAGTCGCGCAACGAGCTGGCCTGCGTCATCGACGAGTACGGCGGCTTCGCCGGCGTCCTGACGGTCGAGGACCTGGCCGAGGAGCTGGTCGGGGAGATCACCGACGAGCACGACGACGAACCCCCGGCCCCCATCACCGCCGAGCGGGAGGACACCTGGCGGATGGACGGCGACGTCCACGTCGACGAGGTCGAGCGCGCGGTGGGCCACGAGCTGCCCGCCGGCGACTACGAGACCATCTCCGGGCTGCTCATCGCCCACCGCGGTGAGCTGCCGGCCACCGGGGACGTGGTGCGGGTGGAGCTGCCGGACGACCCCCGCGACCTCGTCCTGGACGAGCCCGTGCACCGGGTCCTCGACGTCGAGGTGCTGGAGCTGTCCCGGCACGTGCCCAGCGAGCTGTTCGTGCGGCTCGTGGAGACGACCGCCGAGACCACCGCCGCAGGCGCCGCACCGGCCCGCGGCACCACCGGCAGCCACACCCCCCGGGAGGAGGACCGATGACCGACCCGCTGATCGTCACCGTCGCCACCGCGCTGTTCATCGTGCTCAGCGCGTTCTTCGTGGTCATCGAGTTCGCCCTGCTGGGGGCCCGCAGCCACCGGCTCGAGGCCGAGGCCGCGACCAACCGCTCCGCCCGTGCCGCGCTGCGCGGGATCAACGAGCTGACCATCATGCTCGCCGGCGCGCAGCTGGGCATCACCGCCTGCACCTTCGCCCTCGGCGCGGTCACCAAGCCGGCCGTGGACGCGTGGCTGAGCCCCGTGTTCGCGGCCTGGGGCGCACCCGCCGGACTGGCCGACGGCGCCGCCTTCGCCCTGTCGCTGCTGTTCGTCACCTTCCTGCACCTGGTGGTGGGCGAGATGGCGCCGAAGTCCTGGGCGATCGCGCACCCCGAGACCTCGGCCAAGCTGATCGGCGTGCCCTCCCGCGGCTTCATCTGGGTGGTGCGGCCGCTGCTGGTCTGGGTCAACGCGATCGCCAACCGGCTCGTCGCCGCCAGCGGGGTCACCCCGGTGGACCGCGCGGCCGTCGGCGGCCAGGACGCCGAGACCATCCAGCACCTCGTGGAGCACTCCGCCTCCGTCGGCGCCCTCGACTCCTCCTTCCACACCCAGGTCTCCGGCGTCCTGGAGCTCGAGAAGCTCACCGTCGAGGCGCTGATCGCCCACGACGGCCCGCCGACCACGGTGCCCGCGGGGGCCACGGCCGCCGACGTGCAGGCGGCCGCCACCCGGACCGGGCACCTGCGGATCCTCGTGGGGGACCCCGAGGCCGGCGCCCCCGGCGTCGTGCACGTCCGCGACACGCTGCTCGAACCGCCGGGCCGGCCCGTGCGGGAGCTGTCCCGCCCGGCGTTCGTGCTCGAGGCCGACACCCCGGTCTACGAGGCCCTGGCCCGGATCCGGGCGGCCGGCGAGCAGCTCGCCGCCGTACGGCACGACGGCCGCTTCGTCGGGGTGATCACCCTCTCCGACGTCCTGCGACGCGTGCTGCCCATGGAGCTCACCCCGGCGGGCCGGCCGGACTGAGCCCGGCCGTCGGCCCGCACTGACGCGGTCCCCGGCGCGGTCCCGACGACCGCGCCGGGGACCGCGCCGTCGCACGAGTGGAGCGCTGCGCGATCGTCAGCCGCGTCTGCTGAACCATCACGACCATCGGGGCGGCCTGCAGCCCCTCCCCACGCCCCCTTCGACCACCTTGATGCCCTGGTCCTCCGTGTGCTGTCCGGCCACGGGAGCGCGGCCTCTCAGCCGACCGGCAGCGACCGGGTGTAGTCCTTGAGCCACTCCCGCAGCTCCGGGCCGAGGTCCTCCCGCTCCGAGGCCAGGATGATGTTCGCCTTCAGGTAGCTGAGCTTGTCCCCGGTGTCGTAGCGGCGGCCCTTGAAGACCACCCCGTACACCCCGCCGCCGGCGCCCTCGCGCCCGGCCAGGGTCTGCAGGGCGTCGGTGAGCTGGATCTCCCCGCCCCGGCCCGGGGCGGTGTTCTCCAGCACCTCGAACACGTCCGGGTGCAGCACGTAGCGCCCGATCACGGCGAGGTTGGAGGGGGCCTCCTCCGGGGCCGGCTTCTCCACCAGCCCGTTGATCCGCACGTACTCGTCGCCCTCCACCACGGTGACGTCGGCGCAGCCGTAGGCGCTGATCTGCTCGGGCTCGACCTCCATCAGCGCCACGACCGAGCCGCCGGTGCGCTCCTGGACGGCGATCATCTGGGTGAGCAGGTCGTCGCGGGCGTCGATGAGGTCATCGCCCAGCAGCACCGCGAAGGGCTCCTCGCCCACGTGGATCTTCGCCCGCAGCACCGCGTGCCCCAGACCCTTGGGGTCGGCCTGGCGCAGGTAGTGGATCTCCCCGAGCTCGGAGGCGTGCTCGACCTCGCGCAGCAGGGCGGTCTTGCCGGACTCCTCGAGCTGGTGCTCCAGGGCCGGCACCCGGTCGAAGTGGTCCTCGAGGGCTCGTTTGGACCGGCCGGTGATCATCAGCACGTCCTGCAGGCCGGCGTCCACGGCCTCCTGCACCACGTACTGGATGGCCGGGCGGTCCACGACCGGCAGCATCTCCTTGGGCATGGCCTTCGTCGCGGGCAGGAACCGGGTGCCGAGCCCGGCGGCGGGGATCACGGCCTTGCGGACCGCGCAGGTGCTGTTGCTTTCGCTCATGCGCCCACGGTAACCGTGCGATCGCCAAGCACCCGAATCGGAAGCGCCCCGCCTCGCAGCGCGAGACGGGGCGTTCCCGTGCCCGTGCGGGGTCACGGGCACACGTCCCGGGGGAAAGGGACGTCCAGACCGTAGCAGAGGGGGAAACACTCGATGTGCGGGCCGGCAAGCAGGAGGCCTCGGCCGGGCGGAGTTCAGCGGGATCTAATCGGAAGTTCAGCGGCACCATGCCCGGTGTTGTCCCCCAGTCTGTAGCCCCCGGACGGTTCGGCTGCTATGGACGCACGCCCTGTGACCAGCGGAGACGCCCATTTCCCGATGCGGGGAAACTCCGCGCCTGCCTGCGAATGCATGAGAGATTGATCACTTCTTTTGCGTATGCATCGCCTGTGCCGTCAAGCTGACTGCGGCGGAAGGCAGGGGATGTCTTACCGCGTCTAGTTCATCGGGCGTTGTTGCGACGGGGGTCGCAGGCGTTTCCCGATTCGCAGGGGGAACCATGAGATCGATCCAGTCCTTGGTGCACGACGCCTTCAGTCGGCGCCGCACCGCAGTCATCGTGTCGGCTCTGTTGCTGACGGCCCTCGTGCCGGCGGCCGTCGACCGGCTCACCCAGTCCAGTCTGACGCTCCTGGCTCTGACCGGGGGGCTGCTGGTCGTATCCGTGGTCGCGCTGATGATGCGCGGCGGGGCCACCGGCATGGTCGGCAACGATCCGGACTCACCGGTGAGCAGCCGGGGTGGGGTGAACCTCCTGCTGTACCTGTCCCCGGTGATCTTCCTCAACATCGTCTTCCCGCTGGTCAGTCCCCGGATGGCCGAAGCCACGGTCGGGGGCGTCCAGCTGACCTACGTGGTGCTGGCCTCCTCGATCACCGTGCCGTGGCTGGCCCAGGCGGCGTGCATGCCTGCCTACCGCGCCATCGGTGGGTTGATGGCCGAGCGGGACATGGAGCAGATCACGCGCCGGTTCTGCCAGGTGTGGCCGGCGATGTTCGTCCAGACGCTGCCGCTGGTCGGGTTGTTCGCGGTGCCGCTGTGGCTGGCCACCGGCTGGTCCGCACAGGCCATGGGCACCTACCTGGTGCTGTGCGGGGCGCACGTGCTGTTCGTGCAGTCCCTGGTGCTTGCCAACGTCGGGGAACGACGCGGGCTGTGGGCCCTGGCCTGGGGCGCCTATGCTCTGGCCCTCGTCGTGGCACCGACGCTGTGGATTCTGCCGCCGCTGCTGGCCGCGGCCACCCAGATCGCGGCCATGGGCAAGCACCTGACCCACGCCCGCTCCTTCGAACGCCTGGGACACCGCAATTTCGCCGGTGACGTGGTCCGAGGGCTGCTGCTCGGTGCGGTGCTGTGGGCGGACAAGTTCGTGCTCTTCCTCGTCACCGACGGCACCTTCCAGGTGGTGGTGGTGTTCATGGGCATGCTCCCGGCCGTGCTGGCCTACAACTTCTATTTCGTGAACCTGGCCCCGCACGTGGACCGTGCCGTGGCGGGGCTGCACCGGGCGATCGAACGCGAACCGCTGCCGGTGCTGGCGTCCCACTCCACGCTGCTCAGCCACATCGTCGACCGCGCCGTGCTGCGGACCGGGGCGATCGGGATGGCCCTGACCCTGGCGGCCTCGATGCTGCTGGGCGGGCTGCAGCCGGCACACGTGCTGCTGGCCGTGGCCGTGTCGGTGGCCTCCTGGACGTTCATGATGCTCACCCTGCTCAGCTACGAGCTGGACTACATCGGGGAGAAGATCACCGCCCAGGCCCTCGGCGCCGTCCACCTGCTGGTGTGCGTCCTGGCGTTCACCGCCCTGGGCACCAACGGCGCATACGGCGTGCTGCTGCTGGCCGATCTCGTGCTCGTGGCCGTGGCCTGGGGGCTGTACAAGCGCCACTGGGTCCAGCCGGAGTACACCCTGTTCTGGCGCCACGCCACCTCCTGGTAACCCACCCCCCTCACCCGCCGCACCACCGGTTGGCGTCCCCGCACGAGGACCGAACCCCGGCACCCGGTGCGTTTCCCCGGCCCGGTGCCCACCGGCCAAGACCACCCCTGTCTCGAGGAGACCCTGGCATGTACCCCTTCACTCTCTCCCGCGCCAAGCACCGCGCCACCACCACGGACGCTCTGGGCCTGCTGCCGGCTCAGCGGCAGCGTCAGCAGGAGTACGAGGAGGTGGACGTGGCCATCGTGATGGAGTCCACCTACCCCTATCTCAAGGGCGGGGTGTCCGCGGTGGTCCACGACATCGTCGTGGGCAACCCTGACCTGACCTACGGCATCATCCACATCGCCTGGGACTCCTCCAGCCCCCACGACGATCTCTACGGCATGCCCTCGAACGTGAAGTGGGTGCGGGTCGTGTACCTGAGCATGCAGGAGCACCGGCACGACTTCATGTCGGTGCGCACCAAGGACCTGGGCATGACCTCCGCCCAGCGGACCGAGCTGTCGAACCGGATCTTCGACGCGCTCCACGCCCTGTCCGAACGTCGGGAGACCGAGCCGCTGTGGCAGCTGATCGACGAAGGCTTCAATGAGCGGACCCGGCAGTACCCGCTGTGGGCGGTGCTGGGCTCCAAGGAGTTCATGCACGCACTGACCGAACGCATGCCCCAGCTCGGGCTGTCGCTGTCGGACTCCTTCTGGGTGCTGCGCGGCTTCTTCTCCCTGGCCCACGCCGTGCTGGGCGACACCATGCCCAAGGCCCGGGTCTACCACGCGCACACCACCGGATACGCATCCCTGCTCGGGGCTGCCGCGGCCCGCGACCACGGCACCTCCTTCCTGCTCACCGAGCACAACCTCTACGTGCGCGACACGGTCAACACCCTGCTGGACCGGAACATGGCCCTGTCCATCACCTCCAAGGACTACCGCACCTTCGACGTCACCGCCGAGCAGCGGGCCTGGATGGCCTGGTGGATCGAGATGGGTCACTTCTGCTACCCCAGCGCCGAAGTCATCACCTACCTGTACCCCACGGCGATCACCGAGGCCGCCGAACTGGGCACCGACATCGACAAGTCGGTGGTGCTGCCCAACGGCATGACCATCGAGGAGTTCGAGGAGAAGTACCACGCCCGTCAGGCCGCCGTGGAGAAGATCGCCCAGGACCGGGACCAGCACACCTGGAAGCTCGTCTACATCGCCCGGGTGGTGCCCATCAAGGGACTGATGGACCTGCTCTCCAGCATGGACATCCTCAAGCGGCACGGATATCCCAACCTCCACCTGGACGTACTGGGTCCCACCGAGCACGTCCCCGAGTACTACGAGGCCTGCCTGGCCAAGATCGAGGCGCTCGGTCTGCAGGACATGGTGACCATCCACGGCACCGTCAATGTCCGGGACATGCTCGACCAGTTCGACCTGCTGGTGCTCCCCAGCTACAACGAGGGTCAGCCCATCGTGGTGCTCGAGGCCATGGCCGCCGGCATCCCCACCGTCGGCTCCGACGTCGGGGGCATGAGCCAGCTGGTCGCCGACGACCTGCACACCGCCGACGGCAGGACCTGGGGGGCATGCGGCGAACTGGTCTCCGCCGGTGATGTCGAAGGCATGGCCCGGCAGATCCGCACCGTCATCGAGGACACCGACCGCTACCGCGCCTACTGCGTCAACGCCCGCGGCCGGGTGGAGGACTTCTTCCAGCTCCACGAAGTGATGTCCTCCTACAACCAGATCTACCGGATGCTCGGGAACATGGATGCCAAGCGCAACTACGAGTACACCGCGAACACCGCCGATACCGAGGCCATCGAGATCGTCTCGTGAGCGGGGTAGGCGCCTGGATCCGCTACGGCGATCCCATCAGTGCCGCACAGATCGACTTCGCCGTCGAGCACTACCGTGCGGCGATCCTGCAGCCGTGGGAACTCGAGGCCGCGGCGCAGCTGAAGGAACGCCGCCCGGACATGACCGTGCTGTGCTACAAATGCCTCTCCTCCACCCGCAGCTACGAGCCCGGGCCCCTCTACAGCTCCGGGATCTCCTACGCCGAGGCCGACGGGGAGTGGTTCGCCCGCCGGACCACCGGTGAACGGGTCGAGTGGGAACGCTATCCCGGGCACTGGCAGATGACCGTGTGGGCCCCCGACTACCGCGCCCGGTGGGTCGACAACGTCACGACCGAGCTCACCGACTCGCCCTTCGACGGGGTGATGGCCGACAACGACGTCTTCGACGACTACTACGGCCTGAACCTGCCGCTGCACGAGGCCGGATCGATGGCCGAGCTGCGCGAAGGCCTCGACGCGCTGGTGCACGCCGCCGGCGGCGCGCTGAACGAGGTGGGGAAGATCCTGGTCCCCAACATCGCCGAGTCCCGCCGGCAACCCGGACGGTGGAACGCCCACGCCTCCTACGGAGGCGGGTTCGAGGAGGTGTGGCTGGGCTACAGCCCCACCGACCTCTTCGACCCGGACACCGCCGAGGCCCAGCTGGTCCAGGCCACCGGCCCCGGGCTGAGCATCCTGCGGGTGCCCACCGACGGCAACGACAACCACCCCAACTTCCGCTACGGTCTGGCGGCGTTCTGGATCTTCGGCGCAGGCCGCGGCGCGTACTCCGCCACCGGCCACGACGACTACAACCACACCCAGTACGTGGCCGAACTCGACTGGGACCTCGGAGCCCCGCTCCACGACCCGGTGCGTCGAGGACACACTTGGTCCCGCGAGTTCACCCATGGGTGGGCCGCGGTGAACTTCAACATGGACGGACGACGACGCCGCCGCCTGAAAGTGCCTCCCGGCATGATCGACGGCCATGGTCAACCGGCCGGCTCCCACCTGGTGCTGGCCCCACACCGCGGGCAGGTGCTGCGACGCGCCTGACCCGCCCTGGGGTTCACATGTGCAACTAATGAGCCGAAGTGGGTCATTATGTGCACATGAAAACGATGGCCGTCGCGACGGTCCTGCTCGCCGGTGCGCTCACGACCCTGTCCACCGCACCGGCCCCGGTGGTGGCCACCAGCCTCACGCCCGCCGCTGCCGAGGACCGCTCCCGCCGACTTCCGGCGTACTTGCAGGGCTATCGACAAGGCCAGTTGCTGTGCCCCGGTGCCGCGCTGACCGGCAAGGTGTCCGTGGCCATCGTCGACCCCATGATGGCCACCACCGACGTCCCCGGGGACTGCACCCTCAACGACATGAGAGCCGCCAACCCGGACACCCAGTTCCTGGCCTACCTCAACGTCGGCGCGATGCGGCCCTGGGAGCACTGGAACGGCAACTTCCAGAACTCCTGCGCCGACGTGAGCGATCGGCGCAGCGCCCGGTTCGCCGTCACCACCACCAATCCGGCCGTCGCCACCACTCCTGCCGGACATGCCGGCTACCCCGACTTCTCCTACCTCACCATCGCCGACCTCTCCCCCGCCTACGCCCAAGCCTGTGCGGAAACCGCCCACAAGATCCTCACCACCGATGCTGAACGCGGCACCACCGACGCCCCGTCAACCCGCTTCGACGGCATCTTCCTCGACGACACTTCTCTGTCCCCGGCTCATGGCCAGGACATGGTCGACATCGGCCAGTGGGGACCCTGGGCCGACGACGACGCCTACGGGCGCGCCATGATCGACACGGTCACCCGCATCGACTCCGCCCTCACCGAATCCATGGGCACCGACGTGCCCGTGGCGATGAACCTGGGTCTCTACCCGGCGTGGAACAACCAGGTGGACCTGGCTCTGGAACTTGCCGCCACCGGCGCGGTGGACTTCGCGCTGCGCGAGCACAGCACCGCGGAGAGCACCGGCAGTCCGTTCTCCTCGGAGCGGATGCATGAGGAAGCCGCAGCCTTCCGCGCCATCACCGCCGCCGGGCTGCCCATCGTCCAGCACGACTACTCCGTGCCCCTGCGCCAGGTGCCGGCCACTGCCTACGACCGCGGCCTGCCCATCGACGGCTCCGCACCATGTCTCCGGGACGACTTCGAGGACCGCGCCCGAATCGTCGACGCCGCGGACCACCGACGCACCCTGGACCACCGGCTCACCCTGGGCAACGTCCTGCTCCACCGAACCCCGGACACCACCGCCATGACGGCCACCCTGAACCAGGCCGAGCCCACCTGCCAGGACAACGCCTGGGACGACGACCGGCACTGGGAGGACGTCACCCGCGCCTCCGTGAACACCACGGACCCGCAGATCACCGCACTCACCCGGGCCCTCACCTCCTCCGCCCACCCTGTCGCAGCCCCGTTCCAGGACAACGGCGTCCTGCTCACCAAGCTGTCCGACGGCAGCGTCCTCGCGGTCAATCAGAACTCCGACAGTCGGCGCGTCACCGCTTTCGGTACGGAGATCACGGTTCCCGGCCGATCGGCCACTCTCGACTGATCCATCGAGCACTGCGCTTCCACGATGAAGTGCGGTGCGTGTACCTGGCGCCCCACGCATCCTGCCCGGGCCGCGGTTGCCACCCCAGCCGGTTCGGGACCACGTCAGCAACATGTCTCCCGGCGGGAGAGACCGGCAGGACGTCTCCTCCTACGCGGAGGGCCAGGCCCCACACTCCTCGTCACGACGGACCCGGCCGGTCGTCCCCGAGAACGGTCCACGAGAGACCGGCGACAGACGGACTGCGAGACCGGCGACGGCGACACGGAGCCGACATGAGTCACGGCCCGGCGACGATCCGGGCCATGCCCTTGGGCCGCCCCGCACCGGATGCCTACGGTCTGAGCAGCCGCGCTCGGGGACCCCGGCGGACCGGCCGCCGGAGACCCGCGGGCACCGGAAGGACGAGACGATGCCGCTCTATCTGTCGACGTTCAGCTACACCCCCGAGACCTGGGCCCGGATGATCCAGCACCCGGAGGACCGCCGCCGGGCCGCCCAGGCCTACATCGAATCGGTCGGCGGGACGCTGCACGGATTCTGGTACGCCTTCGGCGCGCATGACGGGTACACCCTGTGGGAGGCCCCCGACAACGTGTCCATGGCCGCGGTGGCCCTCGCCATCAGCGGGGGCGGGGCCCTGAGCTCGCTGGAGACCACGGTGCTCATGAGTGTCGAGGAGACGCTGGACGCCCTGCGCCGGGCTGAGCAGGTCCGGTACCGGCCGCCCGGCACCTGATCCGTCCCGGCGCACCGGTCCGGCGTCCCACCCACGGCCGGTCCGCCGCCGCTACCCCAGCCGGCTCAGGCCCGCCGCCGCGGCCACGACCGTGTTGCGCACGGGCAGGAAGCGCCGCGCGGTGCTCACCGTGTTGGCCAGGCGCGCCAGGCGCACGGTGCGGGTGGCCGGCCGGCGGCGGGCGTCGTCGTACCGGCGCAGGGCGCCGGCCACGTCCGGCGCCGCGGTCAGCGCCTCGACGAGGGCCGTGGCGTCCAGGAGCGCCTCGCAGGCGCCCCGGCCGAGATTGGGCGCCATGCCGTGGGCGGCGTCGCCGAGCAGCGCGGTCCGCCCGCTGACGTAGGAGGGCGGCGGGGCGACGTCGAGCAGGGTGCGCCGGTCGACCGGGGTGTCCCCGAGGGCCCCGAGCACGCGCCGCACCTCCGGGTGCCAGTCCCCGTACAGCTCGCGGAGCACCTGGGCGGCGCTGCGGGGAGACGGCCCCGGGGGCAGGAGGTCGGCGCGGATGCTCGCGAACCAGTTGGTGTTCCCGGCGTCGTGCGGGGTGATGCCGAAGAGCCGCCCGGGCCCCCACGTCTCCGTCACCCCGTCCGCCGGGCCGGGCACGGTGCCGCGGAAGGCCACGGTGCCCAGCGGCCGCGGGGCGGAGCCGAACAGCGCGGCGCGGGTGGGGCTGTGGATGCCGTCGGCGGCGACGACGACGTCGGCCGCGGGCGGCCCACCGCGCTCGGCGGCCGTGTTCCACGCGATGACTCCCGAGGGGATCGCCGCGGCCAGTGCTCCCAGCAGGGCGGGCCGGGGCACCAGCCGGACCGGGCGGTCGAGATCCAGGCGGGCGATCTCGGTGCCGTCCGGCCGCAGGAGCCGCCCGCCGCGCTGCTCCACGGAGGCCGCGCGGACCTCGTCCCCCACCCCCAGCCGGTCCAGGGCGCTCATGGCCTCGGGCCACATCCCCAGGGCCGTGCCGGTGCCCGGCAGGCCCGGCGAGCGCTCGAGCACCCGGACGGCCCACCCCGCGCCGAGCAGCCCGCGGGCGGTGGCGAGACCGGCGATGCCGGCCCCGAGGACGACGGCTGATCCCTGCACGGCGTCTCCTCCGGTCGGTGCTGTCCCGTTCAGTGTCCCCGCCCGGGCCGGCGATGTCTGCGGGCGGTCCTCCCCGGCGGCCGCCGAAGCGGAGACCAGGCGCCACCCCGCGGCGGCCCCGGAGCCGGGTCAGCCGGTCACGTTCCGGCCCCACCCGCACGGCGGAGGAGGGGCCTTCCCGCGGTGGGATGCCCTGCGGCCCCGTCCGCGGGAGAATGGCCCATGGTCACCGTTCCGTTCACCGTCCGGCCGGCCACGAGCGAGCGGTTCGAGGACGTCGCCGCCGTCCTCGGCCCCCGGAACCCCGACTCGACCGTGTGCTGGTGCCTCACCTACCGGCTGCCGTCCCGGGAGAACCGCGCACTCACCGCGCAGGAGCGGGCCCGGAGGGTGCAGGAGCTGTGCGCCCGGCCGGTCCCGCCCGGCATTCTGGCCTACGACGGCGACACCGTGGTCGGCTGGTGCGGGGTGGCCCCGCGGGCCGAGCTGCACGCCTTCAGCCACAGCAGGACGATCCCCCACGTCGACGACCTCCCGGTCTGGACGGTGTGGTGCTTCCGGGTGCGGGGCGGCCGGCGCGGCCAGGGTGTGGCCCGGGCCCTGCTCGACGGCGCCGTGGAGCACGCCCGCGGCCACGGGGCACCGGCGATCGAGGGCTATCCGGTCGACAACGGGGACCGGAGGGTCGACACCACGATGGCCTATGTCGGCACCCGCGCCATGTTCGAGCGCGCCGGCTTCACCCGGGCGGCCGGCACGACCTCGACGCTGAACGGGTTCCCCCGCGTCCTCATGCGCCGGCCGCTGCGCTGACCGGGGCCCGCCGCACCGGGCGCCGCCGACACGAAGACGCCAAGAGTCACGGGCCGGCGACGATCCCGCCGCCGCCCTTGGGCCCGTCGTCGGCGGGTGCCTACGGTCGACCCACGCGCCGGCCGGCATCGCGCGGACGGCGCCACGAGCTCGCGGGGAGGACCACCATGCAGAAGCTGGGCCGTGCCGAGGAGTCCGTGCACATCGAGGCGCCTCCGCAGGCGGTCTACGACGTCGTCGCCGACGTCACCCGCACCCCCGAGTACAGTCCCGAGGTCGACGAGGTGGTCTGGCTCGACGACGGCGGCCCGCACGTGGGCGCCCGGTTCCGGGCCCGCAACCGGGTCCCGGAGGACTCGAGGTTCTCCTGGCACAACAGACCGATCGTGATGGCCGCCGAGCCCGGCCGGGAGTTCGCCTTCGCGCGCACCGAGCCGTTCGCCGGCACGATCGTGTGGCGCTACCGCTTCGAGCCCGAGGGCACCGGCACCCGGGTGACGGAGTCGTACGAGGTGGCCCGCCCGGTCGGCCGGATCGGCTGGTTCATCATCGGCACCCTGGGCCGGGACCCGGAGCGGATGACCACGATGCGCGAGGGGCTGTGCGAGAGCCTGCGGCGGCTCAAGCGCCTGGTCGAGGCCGGGACGGCGCCGGCGTCGTGAGCGCGCCCCGTGCCGGACGGCCGTGCGCGGCCGGCTGCCGGCGCACGGTCCCCGATGTTCGGGGCCGTGCGCCGGCAGCGGCGAGGTCGCCGCGGCGGTCCCGGCGGGGTCAGGAGAAGTTGATGCCGCCGTCGATCAGGACCGTCTGGCCGGTCATGTGGTCGGAGTCCGGCCCCGAGAGGTAGGAGACGAGCTTGGCGACGTCGGCCGGCTCGGAGACCCGGCCCGCCAGGATGTTGTCCACCTGGGCCTGCAGCGCGCTGCCGCGCGGGGTGCCCTCGCGGGTGGTGAGCCGCTCGTCGATCAGGTCCCACATCGCGGTGCCGACCACCCCGGGGGCGTAGGCGTTGACGGTGATCCCGTGCCGGGCGAACTCCATCGCCGCCGCCTGCGTCAGCCCGCGCACCGCCCACTTCGTGGCCGAGTAGGAGGCCAGCACGGGGAAGGGCCGGAACGCCACGATCGAGGCGGCCCCGATGATCTTGCCCCCGCCGCCCTGGGCGATGAACTGCCGGGCCGCGGCCTGGTAGCTGTAGTAGACGCCCTTGATGTTGACGTCCAGCATCCGGTCCAGGGCCTCCGGCTCCACGTCCAGGATCTCGTCGACCTGCGCGATGCCCGCATTGGCGACGAAGACGTCCAGCCGGCCCAGGGCGTCCACCCCCTCCTGGACCATGCGTGCGACGTCCGCGTGGTCGGCGACGTCCCCGGTCACCCCGACCGCTCGGCGGCCCCGGTCCTCCACCGCCGCGATCACCGCGTCGATGTTGTCCTGGGCGCCCGGGATGTCGGCCACCACGATGTCCAGCCCGTCGTCGGCCAGCCGTTCGGCGATGGCCCGTCCGATGCCGCGCCCGGCTCCGGTGATCAGTGCGACGCGGGAAGAGTTCTCCGGCATGGTGCCTCCTGTGCTCGTGGCACCGGTCGTGCGCTTCGCCGGCTCCGTCGCCGGCGGTGGTGCCCGTGCCGACGAGTCTGTTGGCGTGCTCCGGCTGCCCGGAAGAGTCGCTATCGCCCAGCGATAATCCGGCCGTCCCCCGGGCGACCCGGTGGTGATCCGTCTGACGTTGCCCCGGCCGTCCGGAGGTGAGACGGTGGAAGGGAGCCCGGAATCCCGGGCTCCCGGACGAGGGGCGCTGTACCCGGCGAGCGACAAGACGGCCCGCAGGAGGCTGTCATGTCGTGGTTCGTTCTGGTGCTCTCCGGGATCCTCGAAGCGGTGTGGGCCACCGCCCTGGGCCGGTCCGACGGCTTCAGCCGGCTCGGCCCGTCCGTGGTGTTCGCCGTGGCCCTGGCCGCGAGCATGACGGGCCTGGCGTGGGCGATGCGGGAGCTGCCCGTGGGCACCGCCTACGCGGTGTGGGTGGGCATCGGCGCGGTGCTCACCGTTGTCTACGCGATGGCCACCGGCGACGAGCTGGTCTCGGCGCTCAAGATCGGGTTCCTGCTGATGATCATCGGCGGGGTCCTCGGGCTCAAGCTGACCCACTGACACCGTGCCGGGGCGCTCGCCGCCGCCGGACGGCGGCCGGGACGCGACCGCCCCACTCGGAGCAGCACCCGGCCCGGTGCGACCGGGCGCTGTGACGCCGCGTTGCGCCGGGCCCGCACCCGGGGTGTGAGGATGCCCACTCGTGCGGCGTTCACCCAGGTCGGTCCGGATAATGGATGCGGCCGACCCGAGCGACGTCGCGGGGTTCCGGCCCCCACCCCCAGCCCGCGACCGGACCAGGACATCTGCATGACCCTCGAGAAACCACAGACCAGCACCGCGCCCGCCGACGAGCAGGCCCCCACGGACGAGAAGCCCGAGAAGAAGAGCTCCGCCCTGAACATCCCGGGCCTGCTCGCCGGCGCCGCCACCGCCGCGACCATGTCCGTGATCGGCGGCCACCTCAGCGTCGTCGGCACCGTCCTCGGCGCCGCCCTGACCAGCATCGTCTCCGGCATCGCCGTGGTCGTCTACTCGACCTCGCTCGAACGGAGCCGACAGGGCCTGCAGAAGGTCCACACCGTGGTGACCCGGCGCATCCTCACCCGCGACGGCCTGCGGGTCCCCGAGACCCACGGCAGCAGCGCCGTGGAGGCCGACGCCCCCGCGCAGCGCTTCCGGCTGCCGCTGAAGCAGGTGCTCGTGAGCACCGGGGTGATCATCGGGCTGGCGGTCGCCGCGGTCTTCGGCATCCAGGCGCTGACCGGCACCGAGCTCTCCGGCGGCACGGGCACCATTCAGCGCACCGTGACGGGCTCCGAGTCCGTGGCCGTGCGCAGTGCCACCACCCCCGCTCCCGCCGGCGAGCAGGCGCCGGAGACCGGGGAGCTCACCCCGGCCGAGGGCGCCGACCCGGCGGAGGTGCCGACCACCGCCCCCACCGCGGACGCGGCGCTGCCCGGGGAGACGGCCCCGACCGGCGGTGCCGTGACCGGCGAGGACACGACCACGCCCGAGGACGCGGCCGCCGGCACGGGCGGTCAGCCGCAGGACGGCGGCCTGACGGGCACCGACACCGGTCAGCTCGACCCCGGGACCGCCCCGCAGGGCGCCGCCGGCACCGACCCCGGAGCGGCCCCCGCCGCCCCGTAGACAGGACCCGGCACCCGGAGCACAGGGGGCGGCGGACGTGGCGCACACGTCCGCCGCCCCCGTTGCCGTCCGCCTCCCTTCCCGCGTCCGCCCCGCGGCGTACGGTGGCCCCGGAGCCGGCGACGCCGCCGCCCCGGGGCGGCACGCCCCGCACCCGTCCGAGGAGGCACCGTGGAGAAGACCCCTCAGCCGGTCGAGGAGTTCCTCGCCGGCGTCGTGCCCCGGCGACGACGGGCCGACGCGGAGCGGCTGCTCCCGCTGTTCGCCCGGGCCACCGGGGAGACCCCCACGATGTGGGGCACGATCATCGGCTTCGGCGAGTACCACTACCGCTACGCCAGCGGCCACGAGGGCGACGCCCCCGCGGCCGGCTTCGCCCCCCGCCGGGCCGCCAGCACCGTCTACCTGTTCGACGGCGTCAGCGCCTACCCCGACGAGCTGGCCCGGCTGGGCCCTCACACGACCGGCGTCGGATGCCTCTACCTCAAGGACCTCGACGCCATCGACCTCGGTGTGCTCGAGGACGTCGTCGCCGCCTCGTACGCCGCCGTGACCCGCGGGACCGTCGAGCGGCGCGCCCGGGACGGCGCCCCTCCCGCCTGAGCCGGCGCCGCGGCGGGGGAGCAATCTTTCGTCATGTTCGAATGTTTTCCCTGACCAGGGCCGATGTTTCCGCGGGCGCCCGGAGGTCTGGACTTAAGTCCAGGGACATATAACCCGGACGGCACCTAACTTGGGGTCCACCGGGCTGCGATCGCAGCCGCGGGGAGGACGACGAAGGGGATCGCAGTGGCGGGGGATCGGGAAGTGCGTGAGGACCGGGTGGCGCAGTGGCTGACGGTGGTGGCCGTGGCGCTGTTCGTCGCCAACGGCGCGGTGCTGGCCCTGGGCGCCCAGGCGTACGGGTGGTCCGCGCTGCTGGTCGCGGGCGCGGTGTTCATCGCGGTCTCCACCGGCATCCTGGAGCGCCCGCTGCGCCGGAGCTGACCCCACGGCCGCCCGGACGGTGTCACCCGCGCGGAACGGGCCGCCCGGACGGGCCCGCCGGGCCTCAGCGGAGGAGGGCCGCAGCCCCCGCGCCGGCGAGCTCTCCCGGCTCGACCGGGCGCCCGGACACCGCCAGCAGCAGGGCGATGGCCGTTCCGCGCACGTCCGGGCCCGTCCCGGTCTCGAGTCCGGCGTCGGTGGCCACGAGACGCAGCCCGTGGGCGCGCTCCTTGCCCCCGCCGAACCGCACACCCGTGCGCAGCTGGTGGCGCAGGGCCTCGGCGACGGGCGCGGCCGGATAGTCGCGGCGGATGCCGAGGGGCCTCCGGATGTCCTCCCCGTGCACGAACGCCTCGACCAGCCGGGTGGCCGGCGGCGCCGGGGCGCTGGTCGTCCGGTCGCTGACCGCGCGGAAGGCGGCCAGGGTCGCGCGCGGGTCGGCCCGGCGCTCCCGGGCGACCCCCCGGGCGTTGCAGCGGTCGAAGTCGAAGCCGGCGGCGGCGAGACGACGCAGGAAGCCTCCGCGCGTGGTGCCGGCGTCGTCGACGAGGTGGGCCAGGACGTCGTGGACGTCCCAGCCCGGGCACAGCGACGGGGTGGCCCACCGCGGCACCGGCAGGTGCTCCAGGTCGTGGGCCAGTGCCCGGCGCTCGGCGTGCACCACGGGCCAGATCTCGGTCATGCGGGCTCCTTCGCTGTCTCGGCGGACCGCCGCCGGACGAGGCCGTCCGGCGGCGGTCCGCACTACGTCGTGGGCGGCTCCGGGTCGGCGGGCCGGTCGGCGCCGCGGCGCAGGAGGGCGCGCTGCCGCAGCAGGCCGGAGATCACGAAGCTCAGGGCCAGCGAGCAGGCGAGTGCCACCAGGTAGCTGTCCAGCAGCCACGACAGCAGCGGCAGGAGGCCGCCCAGGCACACGGCCGCCAGCAGCTGCTCCTTGGGCGAGCCGGCGGGCTGCGGAGTCTTCCCGGCGTTCATGCCTCCACCCTAGGGACCGCACCCCGGGCTCCGGCGGCCGACCCGCCCCGGCAGTGCCGTCGAGGAAACCGGGACCGTGCGCCCGGCACGTGCGGCGGCATGCGCCCGGCGGCGGCGGGGGCGCTACCGCACGTGCTCGCGCAGGAACCCGACCGTGCGCCCCCAGGCCAGGCGGGCCTCGCCGGGACGGTGGTTGTGCCGGTTCTCGTCGTTGTGGAAGGCGTGCGGGGCGTCGTAGAAGTGGAACTCCACGACCGGGGCCCCGGAGTCCCGGCGGATCTGCTCCTCCAGGGCCTCGGCCTGCTCGACGGGGTAGGACGTGTCCTGGCGGCCGTAGTGGCCCTGCACGGCCGCGCGCAGGTCGTGGTAGGCGTCCGGCAGCCCTTGGCCGACGCCGTAGAACGGCACCGCGGCGCCGATCCGCTCGCCCTGCTCCGCCGCGAGCGCCAGGACGAACCCGCCGCCCATGCAGAAGCCGACGGCGCCCAGGGTGGCGCTCGTGACGGCCTCGTGCTCCAGCAGGAAGTCCACCGCCCCGCCGAGCAGCCGGGCGCCCTCCTCCTCGGGCAGCCGGGCCATCATCGTGGCGGCCTCCTCGGAGTCGTGGGTGACGGACCCGCCGTAGAGGTCCGGGGCCAGGGCGACGAAGCCCTCCGCCGCGAGCCGGTCGGCCACGTCGCGGATGTGGTCGGTCAGCCCCCACCACTCCTGGACCACGACGACGCCGGGGCCGCGGCCGGACTTCGGCAGGGACAGGTAGCCGTGGGCCCGGCCCCCGGCCGAGGGAAAGGTGACGTTCTGGTGCGGGGTCTGCTCCACTGCGGTGCTCCTTCGTCGGGGTGCCGGACCCGGCCAGTGTAGGCGGGCGGACCGTCATGTTCGGGCGGGAGGCCACCATTCCTGTTTGCTTTCGTACACTAAGGGACGGTCGGTGGGGCCGAGGGGGATCGAGCACGGGAGCCGGGGACGATGCGCGAGCACGGTGGCACCACGCCGCACCGGCGCCGCGGCCGGGGACGACGGACGGGCCCGGCGGCGGGGATCGTGCTGCTGCTCGTGCTGGGCTGCACCCCGTGCCTCGTCGACCACTACGCCCTGCCCGTCCTCCGCCCGTACCTGCCGGACGCCTCCGCGCCGCCGCCCGGGGTGGAGGCCGCCCGGGCCCCGCTGGGCGCCCCGCCGGCCGTGGCGGAGGCGGGCGGCTACCGCTTCATGGACTCCCCCGACCCGGACCAGGAGATGGTCGCCTACGACCCCTGCCGGCCGGTGCACTGGGTCGTGCGCCCGGACGGCTCCCCGCCCGGAGGACAGCAGCTCGTGCAGGAGGCGGTGGCCGAGATCTCCGCGGCCACCGGCCTGCGCTTCGTCCACGACGGCACGACCACCGAGGGCCCCGACGCCCGGCGGGAGCCGTATCAGCCCGACCGGTACGGCCGGAGGTGGGCGCCGGTGCTCGTCGCGTGGTCGGACCCGGACGAGGTCCCGGAGCTGGCCGGCGACGTCGTCGGCCTCGGCGGCAGCACCCCCCGGGGCGCGCCCGGGCAGCCGCTGGTCTACGTCTCCGGGCAGGTCACCCTCGACGCCCCGGGCCTGGCCCGGATCCTGCAGGCCCCCGGCGGCGCCCACCACGTCCGCGCGACGATCGTCCACGAACTGGCGCACGTGGTCGGGCTCGCCCACGTGGACGACCCCGCCCAGGTGATGCACCCGGCCGGCGAGGCCACGGTGCTCGCCGCCGGGGACCGGGCCGGGCTGGCCGCGCTCGGCTCCGGCCGGTGCGTCCCGCAGCTGTGAGGGCGCGCCCGTCAGACGCGCTCCTCGACGCCGCACCAGCCGGCGATGAACAGGGCGATGCTCTGGGTGATCCGGCGCACCGACTCCACGCTGACCCGTTCGTCGAAGCCGTGGATCGCCTCGGAGACCGGGCCGTAGACGAGCGTGGGGATCCCGCCGTAGAGGGTGAAGACGCGGCCGTCCAGGTAGCCGGGCGTGGTGAAGCTCTCGAGCTCCGCGTCGAAGACGGCCCGGTGCGTGCGCCCGAGCAGCTCCTCGGCCGCGCTGCCGGGCTCGAGGACGTAGCCCTCGGCGAAGAAGCCCGTGCGCGTGGCCACCGCCCGGATCGGGGCGGACCCGGTGCCGAGGCGGGCCAGACGCTCCTCGATCGCCGCCCAGGCCCGCTCGGCGGGCACCCCGGGGTAGACGGCGGCGCGGAGGTCGAACTCGCACCAGGCCGGGACGCTGGAGGGCCAGTCGCCGCCGGCGATCCCGCCGAAGTTGAAGTTGATGGGGTGCGCCAGGTCCTCGAACCAGCGGTGCCGGGCCCGTTCCGCGTTCCACTCCTCCTCGAGCTCGCGCAGGGCGCCCATCGCGGTGTACGCGGCGTCGATGGCGTTGAAGCCGGCGGCCATCTCCCGGGGGTGCGTGGGGTGGCCGGTGACCCGCACCCGGCCCCAAAGCACGCCCACGTTGGCGCGCACCAGCATGTCCTCCTCGGGCTCCGGGATGATCACCGCGTCGGCGCGGTAGCCGCGCAGCAGCGCCGAGAGGGACCCGTTGCCGGTGCACTCCTCCTCGACGACCGACTGCAGGTGGATGCGCCCGGTCGGGTCGAGGCCGGCGGCGCGCACGGCGTCGAACGCGAACAGGTTGGCGGCGAGACCGGCCTTCATGTCCCCGGCGCCGCGCCCGTACATCCACCCGTCGAGCACGGCGGCGTCCCACGGGGAGCGGGTCCACTCCTCGACGGGCCCCTCCGGGACGACGTCCACGTGCCCGTTGAGGATCAGCGACCGCCCCGTCTCCCGCGCCGGGTGGTAGGTGCCGACCACGTTGACGACGTCGTCGTAGGAGACCGTCACGGCCCCGCCCCCCTCGTGCCCGGCGAGCTCCGCGGGGTCCAGCGACCAGCGGTCCATCTCGAGCCCCCGGCCGGCCATGGCGGCGTGCAGGAGGTCCTGGGCGCCGCGCTCGCGGGTGCGCAGCGAGGGGTGGCGCACCAGCTCCTGGGTGAACGCGAGCTGGTCGTCGAAGGCGGCGTCCACCGCGTCGAGGATCCGCTGCTGCTGGGCTGGACTGGGCATGGTGGCCTTCCGGGAGGAGGGGGACGGGGTCCGCCCCGGTGGGACGCGGACCCCGTCGGGTCAGTTGTCGACGACGAGCCGCTTGTCCTGCACGCGCAGCCGCTCGCCGAAGAAGCCGCCCACGGCGGTCAGCAGGGCGATGAGCGCGAGGATCACCGCGGCGCCCCAGGACCGGTCGTCGGTGACGGCGAGCATGCCGGTGGCGATCATCGGCATGAACCCGCTGGTGGCGCCGGCCAGGTTGTACCCGAGGGCCACCCCGGAGTAGCGCAGGTTCGGCGGGAACAGCTCGGTGAGCAGGGCGCCGTTCACGGCGTAGGCCACGGCGATGAGCATGATGCCGAGGGTGATGGCCAGCGTGATCAGCAGCGGGGAGCGCGTGTCGATCAGGGCGAACAGGGGGAACGCGGCGGCGGCGGTGAGGAGCCCGCCCCACATCGTCACCTTGCCGGGACCGATCCGCTCGGCCAGCCGGCCCATGAGCACCGTGACGCCGATCTGCGCCACGGCGGCGATCAGCGTGGCGTTGACCATGACGCCGCGGTCCACGCCGAGGGTGTTGGAGCCGTAGCTGACCACGAAGGTGGTGATCATGTAGAAGCCGCCCACGCCGAGCATCGCGGCCAGGACGGCGACCACGAGCCGGCCGCCGGCGTGCCGGACGACGTCCAGAGCCGGGACCTTGGCGGTCTCCTCCTGGGCGAGCAGGTCCTGGAAGATCGGGGACTCCTCGACCTTGAGCCGGATCCACAGGGCCACGAGGAGCAGCGGGAAGGCCATGAGGAAGGGGATGCGCCAGCCCCACGCGTCGAACGTCTCGGAGGGGAAGAGCAGGACGAGGGCGAAGGCCGCGGAGGAGAGCAGGGTGCCCACGGGCGAGCCGATCTGCACCAGCGCCGCGAACCGCCCGCGCTTCTCGGCCGGCGCGTGCTCGACGGCCATGGTGACGGCGCCGCCCCACTCGCCGCCGACCGCCAGGCCCTGCACCAGGCGCAGCACGGCCAGCAGGATCGGGGCGGCCAGGCCGATGGTGCCGAAGTCGGGCAGGAAGCCGATGAGGCCGGTGGCGACACCGATCATGACGATGGTGGTGAGCAGCGCGGGCCGCCGGCCGTAGCGGTCACCGATGTAGCCGAACAGGACGGCGCCGATCGGACGGGCGGCGAAGCCCACGCCGAAGGTCGCGAAGGAGGCCAGCAGGGCGGCCGTGGGGTCCAGCTCGGTGAAGAAGAGCCGGTTGAAGACGAGGGCCGCGGCGGTCCCGAAGAGGTAGTAGTCGTACCACTCCAGGGCGGTGCCGACGAAGGCGGCGCGGGCGATCTTCCCCGCGTCCTTGCCGGAGACGGTGGGCGGGGCCCCGGAGGCGGAGTCGAGGGAGGATGGCGTCGTCACGGAGGTGCCTTTCGAGCGTGGGCGGGTGCGCGGCGGGGTGCGGCGGCCGGGTGCGGCGGCGAGGCGCACCGGCCGGATGGCGGCGGCCGCGGCGTTCCTTCGAGGCTAGGGAGGTGACGATCCCCCGGACAATGACGCCGTCCACTCAGCTCAGGGACGGGGTTTGTGCATTGTCACAATGCCGGGCGGCTCGTCGTAGCCGCTGAGGGAGACCAGGGCCAGCGCCGCCTCGGCGGGGACGGTCAGGTCCAGCCCGATGATCCGGTGCAGGGCGTGCAGCCGGTTCACCACGGTGTTGCGGTGGCAGTAGAGCTCCTCGGCGGTCCGTTTGATCGACCCGGTCCGGGCGTAGCTGCGGGCGACCTCCAGCAGGCGCCGCCGTTCGTGCGGGGTGCACCGGTCGAGCGCCCGGGTGACGGGGGCGGACAGCCCCGGCAGCCGCTCCTCGAGCAGCTCCGCGGCAATCCCCGTCCAGGCGTCCGCGACGGTGACCAGGCCCGGGGCGCCCGGGCGGTGGCCGGCCAGGAGCAGGGCCGTGGCGGCAGCGCGGGGGACGGCGGCCAGGCCGTCCGCCGTCGGGGCGCACCCGGCGGGTACCGGCGGCGGGTCGTCCGGCCAGGCGGCACCCGGCCGCAGGGGCCGGAACACGCACAGACCGCCCGGCATCTCGTGCACGAAGGCCCGCGGGTCCGTCTCGTACCGGCGCCGCGCCGGGGCGGCGGCGTCACCGACCACGGCCAGCACCTCGAAGTCGTCCTCGGCGCGCACCCCGAGCGCGGAGGCGATCTCCGCGACGCGGGCCGGGTCCTCGCTGTCCCCGGCGAACAGCCGGGACAGGACCCGCTGACGGTACAGCTGCTTGTCGCGGGCCAGCAGGGCCTCCTCCTCGGCGAAGGCCTGCTGGATGCTGCTGATGTAGCCCTCCACCGTGTCCAGGACCCGGTCCATGTGCGCGACCAGCACCTCGAGGCGGTCCGGCCGCGCCACCCGCTCCAGGCCCTGCCACAGCACCCGGAAGTCGTTGCGCACGGCGGCGAGGAAGGCCTCGAGGGGCACCCCCTGCCGGGCGCGGCGCACGGCCACGTCCCGGGGCAGCGTGGCCAGCTCCGGGGGGATCGGCGCGCCGGCCATCTCAAGCAGCAGCAGGTCCATGGTGTCCACGGCCGTGCGGCGGATGTCCTCGTCCGGCACGAGGGCCTCGTCGTAGGAGACGGCGGCGAAGCGGCGCAGGAACTCCCGCACCAGGGAGTCCCGCTCCTGCCACAGCCGCTGGATGAGCCCGGTCCACTCGGGCTCCGCGGAGTCCTGCACCCGGAGTTCGCGGGAGCCGCCGGCCAGGGCGGCGGAGGGGGTGGTCATGCCCCCATGTTAGGCATTCGCCCATTCGGCCGGGGACGACCGGCGGTCATTGTCCATTGGAGACGACATTTCCCCAGGATTGAATGGGGATGCGGTGCTTCCCGGCGCCGCGCGCCACCGCGTCCCGGCGTCCACGACGGGGAAGGACCCATGCTCGCCGACCTGCTGATCCACAACGCCCACGTCCTCACGCAGGACCCGGGGCACCCGACCGCGAGCAGCGTGGTCGTCCACGACGGAAAGGTCCTCGCCCTCGACGACGACGGGATCCCCGTGCGCCGCCGCCTGGACGCCGGCGGGGCCACGGTGGTGCCCGGCTTCCACGACGTCCACGCCCACAGCGTCTGGTTCGGCCTGACCCTGCTGGAGGCCGACCTCGGCGCGGCGACGAGCCTGGAGGACGTGTACGCCGTCGTCGCCGGCGCGGCCGCGGCCCTCGCGCCGGAGGAGTGGGTGGTGGCCTCCGGGTTCAGCCCGCTGCTGCTGGACGGGGCGCAGCCGGACCGGGACCGCCTCGACGCCGCGGCCGGTGGGCGCCCGGTGTGGATCAAGCACTCCTCCGGGCACGCGTGCACGCTCAACGGGGTCGCGCTGGACCTGGTGTCCCGGGGGGCCGACCTGACCGCCGCGGTCGAGGGCGGCGTGGTCGTCGTCGACGCCGGCGGCCGGCCCACCGGCCTGCTGGAGGAGAACGCCATGCGCCTCGTCCAGGACATCATGCTCCCCTATCCGCTGGAGACCATCGAGCGTGCCCTGGAGCTGGCCACCACGCACTACCTCTCCGAGGGCATCACGAGCGTGACGGACGCCGGGATCGCCGGGGGCTGGATCGGGTACTCGCCGCAGGAGTTCGCGGCCTACCAGAACGCCCGGGACAAGGGGCTGCTCGGCGTGCGGATGCAGCCCATGGTGGTGCTGGACGCCCTGGGCCCGCTGTCCGGCCACGCCGAGGACCCGGCCGGGCGGGGTCTCGGCACCGGGATCCGCACCGGGCTCGGGGACGACTGGCTGCGGCTGGGCTCGGTGAAGATCTTCACCGACGGGTCCCTGCTGGGCAGCACGGCCTACGTCTCGGAGGAGTACGTGGGCTGCCCGCACAACCACGGCTACCTGCAGGCGGACGCGGAGGAGCTGCGCCGCTCCGCGCTCGAGGCCTACCGGGCGGGGTGGTCCCTGGCCCTGCACGCCATCGGCGACCGCGCCGTCGACCACGCCCTGGACATCATCGTGGAGGCGCAGGAGACGTACGGCCGCGGCCGGCTCCCCAACCGGATCGAGCACGGCGGCGTGGTCCGCCCGGAGCAGCTGGACCGGATCGCGGCCGCCGGGATCGTCCTGGTCCCGCAGCCCCACTTCATCACCGAGTTCGGGGACGGCATGGCGCGGCTGCTGGGCCCCGAACGCACCCTGCTGTCCTATCCGGCCCGGAGCCTGCTGGAGCGCGGCGCGGTCCTGCCGGGCAGCTCCGACCGGCCGGTCTCCGAGGGCCGGCCCCTGGCCGTCATGCAGTCCTTCGTGGAGCGGCTGACCCCGGCCGGGGAGGTCTACGGCCCGGGCGAGCGGCTCACGGCGGTCCAGGCGCTGGCGGCCTACACCACCGGTTCCGCGGCGGCCACGGGCAGCGCCCACCTCAAGGGACGGCTCGCCCCGGGCTTCCTCGCGGACCTCGTGCTCCTCGACCAGGACCCCACGGCGGTGCCGTCCGCGCGGATCGGCTCGACCCGGGTGCTGGCCACGGTGGTCGGCGGGGAGCTCCGCTACGGCACCGATCGTTTCGCCCCGCAGGACAGCCCGGTCGCCGCGCAGGCACCGGCAGGAAAGGACAACGGATGAGCACCGCCCACGAGCAGTTCCTCGAGGACTTCACCACCCTGTCGTCGTTCGGCGCGACGCCCGGGGGCGGGGTCGACCGCCAGGCCGGGACCCCGGCCGACCACCGCACCCGGGCGTGGTTCGGCGGCTGGCTCGAGCGCCACGGCTTCACCGAGGCCGTGGACGCGGCGGGCAACCAGTTCGGCACGCTGGAGCTCGTCCCGGGCGCCCCGTACGTGCTGGTCGGCTCGCACCTGGACTCCCAGCCCCTGGCGGGGCGGTTCGACGGCGCCTACGGAGTGCTGGCCGGAGCGCACGCGGCGGCGCGCGTGGCCGCCGAAGCCGGTTCCGGGGAGCTCACCCCGCTGTTCAACGTGGCCGTGGTGAACTGGTTCAACGAGGAGGGCAGCCGGTTCACGCCGAGCATGATGGGCAGCTCCGTCTTCACGGGCAAGCTCCCTCTCGACCAGGCCCTGGCCACGGCGGACGCGACCGGAGCCACCGTGGCGGACGCGCTGGCCGCCGGACGCCGGCCCGGGAGAGCCGGGGCACCGGTCCTGGCCGACGTGGCCCGCTACGCGGAGATCCACGTGGAACAGGGCCGGATCCTCGAGGAGACGGGCACGGAGGTCGGGATCGTGGACCGCACCTGGGCGGCCGCCAAGTACCGCGTCACGGTCGACGGGGCCCAGTCCCACACCGGCTCGACCCGGATGGAGGACCGCCGCGACGCCCTGTACGGCGCGGCCCTGGTGATCGCCGCCGCGCGCGAGCTGGCCGAGCAGTTCGAGCCGGGGCAGCTGCACACCTCCGTCTCCCAGATGGAGGTCCTGCCCAACTCGCCGGTCACGATCGCCCGCCGGGTGACCATGAACCTGGACCTGCGCTCCCCCGACGAGGGCGTCCTCGAGCGCGCCACCGGACTCGTCCACCGGTGGGCCGAGGAGGCCGCGGAGCGCTCCCGGACGCAGGTCCGCCTGGAGCCGACCCACCGGTGGGGGCTGGTGGCCTACCAGCCGGAGGGGGTCGACCTGGGCACGGCCAGCGCCGAGCGGCTCGGTCTCAGCCACCGCCGGATCATGACCGTGGCCGGGCACGACTCGACCAACCTGAAGGACGTCGTGCCCACCGTGATGCTGTTCGTGCCCAGCGTGGAGGGCATCTCCCACCACGAGGCCGAGTGCACCCGGGACGAGGACGCCGTGCGCGGCGTGGAGCTGCTCACCGAGGTGCTGCGGGGGCTGGTGCGTGGAGAGCTCGTGGAGCGCTGAGCCGGCCGCCCGCAGCGCCCGCTCCGGATGGCCTGCGGGCCCTGCCACCAGGGACAATGGGGACCGTCCGCCGTCCCGTCCCGAGCGAGGAGTCCGCCCCGTGCCCAGACGCGCTTCCCCCGGTGCCGGTTCGCCCCCGCTCCGCAGGGCGCCGGCCGTCCTGCTCGCCCTCGTCCTGCTCGCCCTCGTCCTGCTGGGCGGGTGCACCGCTCCGGCCCGGACCACCGTGGACTCCTCGGCGGCCGGGCAGGCCCTCGAGGCGCTGCCCGTCGAGGAGGCCGGCAGCGGGGACGACTACGACCGGCTCGCGCAGTTCGGGGACTGGGCCGATCCGGACGGCAACGGCTGCGACGCCCGCAACGACGTCCTGGCCCGGGATCTCACCCGTGCGGTGCTCGGCGACGACGGGTGCACCGTCCTCTCCGGGACGCTGGAAGACCCCTACACGGGGGCGACGATCGACTTCCGCCGCGGGCCGCTGACCTCCGCCGACGTGCAGATCGACCACGTGGTGGCGCTCAAGAACGCCTGGGTCACCGGGGCGGACCGGCTCGGCGCGGACGAGCGGCAGGCGCTGGCCAACGACCCGCTGAACCTCCTGGCCGTGGACGGGCCCACCAACGGGGACAAGTCCGCCTCGGACGCCGCCGCCTGGCTGCCGCCGGACGAGGCCTTCCACTGCCCGTACGTGGCCCGCCAGATCGCGGTGAAGACCCGTTACGAGCTGTTCGTCACCGCCGAGGAGAAGGCGGCCATGGCCGAGGTCCTGGCCGGGTGCCCCGGGCAGGACTTGCCCGACGACGCCCTCGCGGCCCGGGCCGATCCGCCTTCCCCCGCGCCGTCCGCCCCGGGGTCGACCGCGCCCGTCGAGGTGTACTACCCGGACTGCGACGCCGTGCGCCGGGCCGGCGTCGCACCGCTGCGCGCGGACGAGCCCGGCTACCGCCCGGCGCTGGACCGCGGCGGGGAGCCGGGCGTGGCCTGCGAGGGCTAGCGGCACCGCCCGGCCGCCGGCTCCTGCGCCGCAGGCCCCTCGGTCGCCGGGCCCTGCGACGCAGTGCCCTCGGCGGCGGGCCCCTCGGTGGCGGGCTCCTGCAGCGCGGGCCCCTCGGTCGCGGGCTCCTGCGGTCCGGTGCCCGGCGCCGCCTCGGGAGCCGCGGCCTGCTGCGGCGCGCCCTCCGGCGGCGCCGCGGCGGACCAGGAGGCGCCCGGCACCCGCGGCACCCCGGCCGCGAACGCCTGCCGGACGGCGGCCGCCTGCTCCTCCGGGCCCGCCTGCTCGGCGGCGGCGATCACGGTCACGAACGCCTTGGTGTCGTGGACCAGCTCGGTGATCGTCTCGGGGGAGTCGACGGCCCAGCCGTAGGCCGTCGCGTAGTCCACGGGGCGCCCGCCGGAGGTCACGGCGCCCCGGTCGTCGATCTCCACGCTCATGCTCCTGCGTCCTCCTGTGCTGGTGACCGCCCCGGGAGGGCCGGATCTGAGGCGAGGGTATCCCAGGCCGGGGCGGTCCGTGCTGACATCCTGTCGTCGGGTGTTGTCGGCTCCGCTCCCTAGACTGGACCGGTGCAGGCCTGGATGGAGTCCCTCCCCCTCGGTGCCGCGATCCTGTTCTTCTGGGCCGTGGGCATCGTGCGCACCACGGCCGTCTTCGCCCTGGGCCGCGCGGCCGTCACCGGCGGCAGCCGGCGCTTCGACCGTGTCCGCCGGCTGATGGACACCGCCCTCTACCGGCGGGCCCAGCGCCTCGTCCACCGCTGGGGCGTGCTGGCCGTGCCCGCGTGCTTCCTCACCGTGGGCCTGCAGACCGCCGTCATCCTCACCACCGCCGTCACCGGCATGCCCCTGCGCCGCTGGATCCCCGCGATGCTGGTGGGCACGCTCATCTGGGGCACCGTCTACGGGACGGTCGGGATGGCCGTGGTCTGGGCCTGGCTGCGGGAGCCGTGGGCGGTCGTGCTCGTCGTCGCCGTGCTGGCCCTGCTGGCCGCCGCCCGGGCGGCCCACGTGCGCCGCAGCGCCCGGCGCGCCGCGGACCGGTAGATCCCCCGGGCACATTTCATCAGCACCCTTGCCGCCGCCCGGGGCGGCTCCCTACGGTGGGCCCACACCCACCGACAGGAGCACCGATCATGCAGCTCAAGCCCATCGCGGACCAGGTCGTCGTCGTCCTGGGCGCCTCCAGCGGCATCGGCCGCGCGTCCGCCCTGCGTCTGGCGGAGAAGGGCGCGGCGCTCGTCGTGGCGGCCCGCAGCGAGCCCGGACTGCAGTCCCTCGTCCGGGAGATCACCGACCGCGGCGGCCGGGCCACCCCCGTGGTGTGCGACGTCGTCGACCTCGACCAGGTCCGGGCCGTCGCCGAGGCCGCGGTGTCCGCCTACGGGCGGATCGACACCTGGGTCAACGTCGCGGCGGTCCTGGTGCACGCCCCCTTCGAGCAGACCCTGCCCGAGGAGTTCCGCCGCCTCATGGAGATCAACTACCTCGGCCAGGTGCACGGCGCCCTGGCCGCGCTGCCGCGCCTGCGTGCAGCCGGCGGCGGCGCCCTGATCACCGTCTCCTCCGTGGAGAGCCGGGTCGCACTGCCCCGGCACAGCGCCTACGCCGCCTCCAAGCACGCGGTGGAGGGCATGACCGACGCCCTCCGGCGGGACCTGCTGGCGGAGGGCGCGCCGATCTCGGTCACCAGCATCAAACCGGCCACCGTCAACACCCCGCTCTTCACCAGCGCCGCCCACACCCTGGACGTGGAGCCCACCGGCCCGCCGCCGGTCTACCAGCCCTCCGTGGTCGCCGACTGCGTGCTCCACGCCGCCGAGCACCCGGTGCGGGACCTCTACGCCGGCGGGGCGGGGCGGGTCATGTCCGCCCTCCAGGCGCTCGCGCCGCGGCTGATGGACGCGGCGCTGTCCCGGGCCGTGCCGCTGGAGGCCACCTCGACGCCCGCCCCGGGCGGCGCGCCCGGCACCCTGTACGCCCCGCGGGAGGACGACGACCGCGTCGAGGGGGACGTCGGCTCCCGGGCGCGCGGCGTCAGCGCCTATACGTGGCTGCAGACCCACCCCCGGGCCAAGCCCCTGCTGGCCGGCGCGGCCCTCGCCGCGGCGGCCCTCGTCCTCGGCCGCCGGGACGGCCGCTGATCCTCGCGCGGGGCGCGGCATTCCGCCGGGGCGCTCGGCCCGTCGACCGGACTCAGCAGATTTTCATGGAGGCGGATTACTCTGGCAACCGTGATGTCCACGATGCAGACCCCGCTTCCCCACATGTTCGCCGCCGGCCTCTACGCCGCTGAGCGGCTGCTCGCCGAAGCCATCCACGACGAGCACGTGGGCGTCGACGCCGTGGTCGTCCTCGACGCCCTGACCGAGAGCGTCACGGCCGAGGAGGCCCCCTCGCTCGACGCCGTCGCCCGTGACGCCCAGCTCACCGCTGAGCAGCTCGACGCCGCCCTGCGCGACCTCGCCGAGCTGGGCTACCTCCAGGAGCTGGCCGAGCACGCGCCGCACCTGTCCGGTCTTCGCACCGCCGCCCTCGGCGCGGCGGCCTGACCGGGATCCCCCCGGCACGGCGGGCGCTCAGGGCGCGGAGGACCCCCGGCCGCTGCTTCCCCGCACGACCAGCTCGGCCGGGTGGACGACCGGCGCCGGGCGGGCCCCCGGGGAGTCGATCTCCTCGAGCAGGATCCGGCAGGCCGTGCCGGCCATCGCCGACATCGGCTGGGTGACGGTGGTCAGCGGCGGGACGGCGGTGGCGGCGAGGGCGTGGTCGTCGTAGCCGACCACCGCGACGTCCTCGGGCACCGACCGGCCGCACCGGCGCGCGGCCTCGAGGACCCCGAGCGCCATGAGGTCCGAGGCCGCGAACACGCCGTCGAGCTCCGGGGTCTCCTCGAACAGCCGCAGCGCGGCCTGCCGGCCGCCGGCCGTGGTGAAGTCCGCGTGCACCACCGGCCCCTCGGCCAGGCCGGCCTCGCGCAGCCCCTCGCGCCACCCGGCGAGCCGGTCGGCCGCGGCGGTCATGTCCGCCGGTCCGGCGACCGTGCCCAGCCGGGTGCGGCCGCCGGCGGCGAGGTGCAGGGCGGCCAGCCGGCCGCCCTCGCGGTTGTCGGTGTCCACGAAGGCGACGCCGGGCCGGAGCTCCCAGGGGCGGCCGATGAACACGGTGGGCAGACCGGCCTCCGGCAGCGAGGTCGTCCACGGGTCGTCCCGGTGGTGGGAGACCACGATCGCGCCGTCCACGTGCCCGCCGCGCAGGTAGCGCAGCACCCGCGCGGCGTCGTCCCCGGTGCGGGACATGAGCAGGACCAGCTGCACGTCGGTCTCCCGGAGGGCGTCGGTGATGCCCGTGACGATCACGGCGAAGAAGGGGTCCGCCATGACCCGCACGTCCGGCTCCGGGATGACCAGGGCGATCGCGGAGGCGCGGCGGGTGACCAGGCTCCGGGCCGCGCGGTTGGGCGTGTAGCCGAGCGCCACGACGGCGGCGTCCACTGCCGCCTGCGCCTGCGGGCTCACCCGGTCGCCGCCGTTGACGGCACGCGAGGCGGTCGACCGGGACACCCCCGCCGCCGCGGCGAGGTCCTCCAGGGTGGGGCCGGGCCGCCCGGGGCCGGCGCGGCCCGGGCGGCTCCGCTCCGTGCTCATCGGCCGGCCGGTGCGACGCCCTCGGGCGGTCCGGGCTCGTGCGGAGGTGCTGCCGGCAGCGCGTTGGCCGCGGCCACGGAGGCGTACCAGCGGGCGCTGGCCTTGGGGGTGCGGCGCTGGGTCTCGTAGTCCACCCGGACCAGGCCGAACCGCTGGTGATAGCCCCACGCCCACTCGAAGTTGTCCATGAGGGACCAGGCGAGGTATCCGCGCACGTCCACGCCGTCGTCGACGGCGTCCCTGACGGCGCGCAGGTGGGCGTCGAAGAAGCGCAGGCGGTCCTGGTCGTCCACGAAGCCCGCGCCGTCGGGGGCGTCGTCGTAGGCCGCGCCGTTCTCCGTGATGAACACGGGGATGCCGGCGGGACCGGTGTACTCCTCCTGCACCCGGTTCAGCAGCCGGCGCAGCCCCTCGGGCTGCACCTCCCAGCCCATCCCGGTGACCGGCAGGCCCCGCGGCACGGACCGCACATGGTCGGCGGCCACGTACGGGGAGGAGACGGGACGGCTCAGCGGGGCGTGGCCCTCCGGCGCGGAGGGGGCGTCCGGCGCGGCCGTGGTCACGGCCTCCCCGTGGTAGTAGTTGATGCCCAGCACGTCGAGCGGTGCGGCGACGACGGCCAGGTCGCCCTCCCGGACGTGGTCGGCCAGCCCGAGGTGACGCACGTCCTCGAGGACGTCGGCCGGGTACTCCCCCCGGAACAGGGGGTCCAGGAAGATGCGGTTGAACTGCCCGTCGATGCGGCGGGCCGCGTCGCGGTCCGCCGCGCTGGCCGGGTCCAGCGGATCCGGGACCGTGAGGTTCAGGGTGATCCCGAGGGTGGCCTCCGGGTCGCGCCGGCGCAGCTCCTGCACGGCCAGGCCGTGCCCGAGCAGCAGGTGGTGGGCCGCGGCGAGCGCCGCCCGGGGGTCCTGCCGGCCCGGGGCGTGCACGCCGGCCGCGTAGCCCAGGAAGGCCGAGCACCACGGCTCGTTGAGGGTGGTCCAGATCCGCACGCGGTCCCCGAGGGCCTCGTGCATCACGGCCGCGTACTCGGCGAACCGGTGCGCGGTCTCCCGGTCCGCCCAGCCGCCCCGGTCCTCCAGGGCCTGCGGGAGGTCCCAGTGGTAGAGGGTGAGCCACGGCTGGATGCCCGCCGCGAGGAGCTGGTCGACCAGGCGGGAGTAGAACGCGATGCCCTCGGGGTTGGGCGTGACGCCGTCCGGCACGCACCGGGCCCACGAGGTGGAGAAGCGGTAGGCCTGCAGGTTCAGCTCCTGCATCAGGGCCACGTCCTGCGCGGACCGGTGGTAGTGGTCGCAGGCGACGTCCCCGTTGTGGGCGTCGACCACGGCTCCGGGGACGCGGGCGAAGACGTCCCAGATGGAGTCCTGCCGGCCGCCCTCGTGGGCCGCGCCCTCGATCTGGTAGGCGGCGGTGGCGGCACCCCAGACGAAGTGGTCGGGGAACGACAGCGGTGTGGTGCGCATCCTGGGGCTGCTCCTTGCACGGGTCCGGGGACGAGGCGGCATCCGGTCGCCGCGAGGAGCCGCAGCGGGACGGCCGGCGGGGCGCCCTCTTCATGGGAGCGCTCCCACCCGTCCCCACTGTGCGTGGCGTGGATCACGGTGTCAAGCGTCCTGCCAAGCCCGGACGGGACGGAGCGGCGCGTCCGGCACCGCGCGGCGCGCGGCCCCGGGCCTCCGGCCGGAGCCCGCCGGCGGACACGGGGACGCCCCCGGGGGAGCGGCTGCTCCCCCGGGGGCGTCCTCCGTCCCGGCCCGGGCCCGTCGCCGTGCGGGAACGGGCGTGCGGGCTCAGTCCTCCGGGTCGGAGTCCTCGTTCTTGGCGTCGCCGTGCTCGTGCGGCACCGGGGTCATCTCGGTGGTCATGTCGGCGTCGTCGATCTTGGCCGCGTCCTCGATCGGGTCGGGGCTGGAAGTCGGCTGGTCGCTCACGGGTGCTCCTTCGTCCGGACGGCTGGATGTGCTCAGCCTACGACGGCGCCGCGCCCGTCCGGCACCGCCGGCCGGGACGCTCCGGCCTCCAGCAGCCGCACGGCCTCGAGCGCGGCCGCCCGTCCCGCCCGGGTGGCGCCCAGGGTTGAGGCGGAGGCCCCGTAGCCGACGAGCAGCACGCGCGGGTCGGCGAGCACCCGCACCCCGTCCGTCCGGATCCCGCCGCCGGGCTCGCGCAGCCCGAGCGGGGCGAGGTGGTCCAGGGCGGGCCGGAAGCCGGTGGCCCACAGGACCGCGTCGGCGCGGATCTCCCGGCCGTCGGCCAGGCGGACCCCTTCGGCGGTGAGCTCCCGCAGCGGACCGGCCGAGACCAGGACCCCGGCCTCGATCCCGGAGCGGTACTGCGGGGTGAGGGGCAGGCCGGTGGCCGAGACCACGCTCTGCGTGGGCAGCCCGGCCCGGGTCCGCGCGTCGACCCGGCGCTCCACGTCCCGGCCCCACTCGGCGTCGAAGGGGCGCGGCGTGAACTGCGGGGGCCGGCGGGTGACCCACGTGGTCGTGGCGCCGGCCGCGTCCAGCTGCAGCAGGAACTGCACGGCGGAGGTGCCCCCGCCCACGACCACCACGTGCCGGCCGCGGAACTCCTGCGCGGAGCGGAAGTCGTGGGTGTGCAGCTGCCGCCCCCGGAAGAGCTCCCGGCCCGGGTAGTACGGCCAGTGCGGGCGGTCCCACGTGCCGGTGCCGTTGATGAGCAGCCGGGTCCGCCAGGTCCCGGCGTCCGCAACCACGTCGAGCGGCCCGCCGGCGGAGACGGACTCCACGCGGCGCACGGCCACCGGACGGTGCACGGGCAGCTCGAAGCGGCGCTCGTACGCGCCGTAGTAGCGGGTGACCACGGCGGAGGCGGGCTCGGCGGGGTCCGGGACGCCGAGGGGCATGCCCGGCAGGTCGTGGATGCCGTGGGCCCCGCCGAAGGTCAGCGAGGGCCAGCGGTGCCGCCACGCTCCCCCGGGCCCGGGGTTGGCGTCGAGGACCACGAAGTCCTCCTCGGGCACCAGCCCGCGGCGGCGCAGGTGGTGGGCCGCGGACAGCCCCGCCTGTCCGGCGCCGACGACCACGACCTCCAGCACGGCACTCCCCTTTCGTTGACGTATCACTGATACGGGGAACGTCGCGGGGTCGCCCACTATTCCGGGGCCGGGCCGCACCCGGGGGTGTGCCGCGGGTCCGGCCGCGACCCCTCGGCGGACGGTCGGGCGCGAACGATCAGAGGCGGACGATCAGGCGCGGTCGGGCTGGGGCTCCCGCACGGCGCCGACCCGGTGCAGGGCGTCGCCGGTGAGCCGGAAGACGGACCACTCATCCTGGGGCAGCGCGCCGAGGCTGCGGTAGAACCCGATCGACGGCTCGTTCCAGTTCAGCACGCTCCACTCCACCCGGGCCCAGCCCTGCGCCACCGCGTGCCGGGCCAGGGCCTGCAGCAGCGCCCTGCCGTGGCCGGCGCCGCGGGCCTCCGGGCGCACGTAGAGGTCCTCCAGGTGGATGCCGTGCACGCCCTCCCAGGTGGAGAAGGTGCGGAACCACAGGGCGAAGCCCTGCAGGCGGCCCTCGTCCTCCACGACGTGGGCGAAGACCGCCGGGTGCTCCCCGAACAGCGCCTGCGCCAGCTGCTGCTCGGTCATCCGCACGGCGTCGGGCTCGCGCTCGTACACGGCCAGGTCCCGCACCATCCCGAGGATGGCGGGAACGTCCTCCGGGCGGGCCCTGCGGATCTGCGACATGCTCGGCAGACTACCGCACCGCCCCGGGCCGCTCGCCGGGACGGACCCGCCGGTGGGCGCTCAGAGCAGCGAGCGCACGTGGCGGACGGCCCGCTGGGCCTCGGGGGTCCACCACGCGCCCACGTAGACGTGGAAGGCGCCGGGCTCGTAGAGCAGCCGGCCGGGGTTGCCGGCGCGCTGCAGGGCCCGGGCGAAGCCGAGGGTGTCGGCCGCGAGGATGTCCCGCCCGCCCTGCACCAGGTGCACCGGCGGCAGGCCGTCCACGTCCCCGTGGACGGGGCTGACCAGGGGGTCGGTCAGCGAGCGGTCCCCGGCCCAGGCCCGGCACAGCGGGACGACCTCGTCCGTGCTGAGCATGGGGTCGTGCGGGTCGATCTCGCGCACGGCCGGGTGGGTCGCGGTGACGTCCAGGGCCGGGGAGAAGCCGACGACGTGGTCCGGGGCCCGCAGCCCGGTGTCGCGCAGCAGCATGGCCAGCCCGATCGCCAGGCAGCCGCCGGCGGAGTCCCCCGCCACGACGATCCGGTCCACGGCGGGGCGGGCCACGAGGTCGGCCCAGGCGGCGGTGAGGAACTCGTAGCCCTCGTCCGCGCAGCCCTCCGGGGCGAGCCGGTAGAGGGGCACCGTGACCGTGGTGCCCGTGCCCTTGACGACCTCGCGGATGATCCACCAGTGCGCCGGCAGCAGCGGGTTCACGAACGCCCCGCCGTGCAGGTAGATCAGGTGGGACCCGTCCGCGCCGGCACGCGGGGTCAGGCGCAGCACCGGGCGCCCGGCCACCTCCTCGCGGGTGAGCTCGTGCGAGCGCCGCAGGTCCTGGGGCACCGCCGCGGGCTCCGGATAGGGCCGGCCCCGCAGCTGGTCCACGTCCCGGAACGGGCTCCGGCGGGCGCGCACGGCCACCGCCCGGGCGGTCAGGTCCATCCGCAGGCTCATCAATCGTCCCCTCCGGGCCCGGCGGCCCACTCCCGGCGCGGCACCGCCGCGTCGGCGGGGCCGCCCTCGGCGTCCGGGTGGCCCGTCGCGGCCAGTGTAGGCGGACCGGGGCGCCGGCGGGCCGGCCCCGGCCCGCCGGTCGTCAGCCCTCGGCGCCCGCGGCGGCCGTCGCGGCGGCGAGGGCGGTGCCGCCGCCGGTGATGAGGGAGGCGGCGCGCTCGGCGATCATCGCCGTGGGCGCGTTGGTGTTGCCGCTGGGCACCCGCGGCATCACGGAGGCGTCCACCACCCGCAGGCCGTCGACGCCGTGCACGCGCAGGTCCTCCGGGGAGACCACCGCGTCCGGGCCGGTGCCCATCCGGCAGGTGCCGACCTGGTGGTGGTAGGTGGTCACGAACCGGTGGAGGTAGGCGATCTCCTCCTCCTCGGTGCGCACCTCGGGGCCGGGGTAGAGCTCCTCGGCGCCCCAGTCCTGCGCGAGGGGGCGGGCGCGCACCATCTCGCGGGCCTGGCGCAGGGAGGCGAGCAGGGCCTCGCGGTCGCGCGGGTCCGCGAAGATGTTCGGGTCGAGCTCCACGGGGTCGGTCACCCCGGGTCCGGTGAGGCGCACGGTGCCGCGGGAGCGGGGGCGGACCAGCCCGGCGTGCAACGTGAACGCGTTCGCCGGCCCCGCCATGCCCTCGTCGTACATCGGGACGGAGAAGTGGATCGGCTGGGTGTCGGGTGCGTCCAGGTCCGGGCGGGAGCGCCAGAACAGGTGCGTCTGGGTGACCGACCAGTCGGACCCGGGGTGCTCGATCGTCCGGGCCGTGGCCTCGGCGATGACCGGGGCCAGGAGGTGGTCGTGCAGGTTCTCCCCGACCCCGGGCAGGTCGTGGACCACGGGGACGCCGACGTCGGTGAGGTGCGCGGCAGGGCCGATGCCCGAGCGCAGGAGGATCTTCGGCGAGTCGAGCGCCCCGGCGCACAGGACCACCTCGTCGGCGCGGATCTGCTCGGGCGCGGCGTCCGGATCGGCGAGCGGCACCACGGCCACGCCGACCGCGCGCCCGTCCTCGACGAGCACCCGCTGCAGGAGCACCCCGGTGCGCAGGCTCAGCCGCGGGTGGTCCTCCACCGGCTTGACGTAGGCCATCCAGGTGTTGAACCGCCGCCCGTCCCGGACGTTGACCTGCTGCTGGGAGACCCCGTCCAGCGTGCCGCCGTTGTAGTCCGCGTTGTACGGCACGCCCACCTCCTCGGCCGCTTCGACGATCGACGCGAACACCGGGTTGAGCGGGTAGTCCTGCACCACGGGCACCGGCCCGTCGGTGCCGCGGCTGCCGCCGGGGACCGTCCCGGCGGGCGGGACGTAGGTCTCGAGCGCCCGGAACCAGGGCAGCACGTCCTCCCAGCCCCATCCCGGGCAGCCGTCCGCGGCCCAGGCGTCGTAGTCCTGGGCCGCGCCGCGCACCCAGATCGTGGCGTTGAGGGCGTGGGAGCCGCCGAGCACGCGCCCGCGCGGCCAGTGGATCACCCGGCCGTCCGCGTGCCGCTGGGGCACCGTGAAGTAGTCCCAGTCCTCCGGCGAGTGCCACAGCTCGCCCAGGCGGGACACCTGGTGGATGGCCGGGTTCAGGTCCGTGCCCCCGGCCTCCAGGAGGATCACCTCGTGGCCGGCGTCCAGGAGGCGGCGGGTGAGGATGCTGCCGGCGGTGCCGGCGCCCACGACGACGTAGGTCTTGGCGGTCTCGTTGCTCATGGCCCCAGTGTGATCCGGGACACGTGGCGACCGGTTGTCCCGGCGCGCACGGCCCTTGACCCACAGCGCGGGAGTCCGCGCTGTGGGTCAACAGCCGTGCCCGCACGGTCAAGCCGAGCCGATGTGTCCCGGGTCACCATGGGGGCAGCACCGCATCCGCCCTCCCGAAGGAGCCACCGTGACCACCACACCCGCCGCCACGACCGACACCCCCGCCGTCCTCGGCCTCGACGAGCTGCTGGCGGCCGTCACCGACCCGGACGGCCGGGAGATCCTCGACCCGGCCACCGGGGAGCTGGTGGGCCGGGCCCCGGAGTCCGCGGTCGAGGACCTGGACCGGGCTCTGGACCGGGCCCGCCGGAAGCAGCCGGAGTGGGCCGCGGTCCCGGACGCCGAGCGCTCGGCCCTGCTGCTCCGGGCCGCCGACGCCGTCGAGGCGAACGCCGCCGCGCTCGCGGAGCTGCTCTCGCGAGAGCAGGGCAAGCCCGTGCGCAACGGCCCGAACGCCCTGTTCGAGGTCGGCGGCGCGGTGGCCTGGCTTCGCGCGACGGCGTCGCTGCCGCTGGAGCCCGAGACGCTCTTCGACGACGAGTCCGGCCGGGCCGTGCTCAGCTACGAGCCCCTCGGCGTCGTCGGGGCCATCAGCCCCTGGAACTGGCCGATGATGATCTCGGTCTGGCAGCTCGCCCCGGCCCTGCGGATGGGCAACACCGTGGTGGCCAAGCCGTCCGAGCACACCCCGCTGTCCGTGCTCGGGCTCGTCCACGTGCTCAACCAGGTGCTGCCCGAGGGCGTGCTCACCGTGGTGGCGGGGGGCCGGGAGGTCGGCGAGGCGCTGTCGAGGCACCCGGGCGTGGACAAGCTGATGTTCACCGGCTCGACCGCCACGGGCAGGGCCATCATGCGCTCGGCCGCCGACTCCCTGACCCGGCTCACCCTGGAGCTGGGCGGCAACGACGCCGGCATCGTGCTCCCGGACGCGGACCCGGAGGCCATCGCCGAGGGCCTGTTCTGGGGCGCGTTCATCAACACGGGCCAGACCTGCGCCGCGCTCAAGCGCCTCTACGTCCACGAGGACGTCCACGACGCCGTGTGCGAGGCCCTCACCCGGGTCGCCGCGGCCATGCCGATGGGGCAGGGGCGGGACGAGCGCAACGTCCTCGGCCCCCTGCAGAACCGGGCGCAGTTCGAGATCGTCGCCGACCTCGTGGAGCAGGCGCGGGCCGGCGGCGGGCGGGTGCTGATCGGCGGGGAGCCGGCCGCCGACCAGCCGGGGTACTTCTACCCCACCACGCTCGTGGCCGACCTCGACGACGACAACCCGCTGGTGACCCAGGAGCAGTTCGGCCCGGCCCTGCCGATCGTGAAGTACTCCACGGTCGACGAGGCCGTGCGCATGGCCAACCGCCTCGACGTCGGCCTGGGGGCCTCGGTGTGGGGCTCGGACCCGGACCGGGCGCGGGAGGTCGCCGCCCGGCTCCAGGCGGGCACCGTCTGGCTCAACAAGCACGGCGCGGTCGATCCCCGGATGCCCTTCGGCGGGATCAAGAGCTCCGGGTTCGGGGTGGAGTTCGGCGTGGAGGGGCTCAAGGCCCTCGGGGTCCCGAAGGTCATCGCCTCCTGAGCGGGCCCGGCCGGGCCCTCCCCGGCCGCCGTCCGGCGGGAGCGACTACACTGCGGGGTCAAGCGGTTGCGGGACGCGGGAGGGTCCGCCATGAACAGCACCGAGGGCAGCGCCGGCTCCGGCCTCGCGCTGCTGGTCACCGGGGCCACCGTCGTGTCCGCCGTGTCCTCCGCCCTGGCCGACCTGCGGGTCGTGGCCGTCACCGCGCTGGTCCTCGCCGGGGTGCTGCTCGTCGTGCTGCTGCTGCGCACCGCCCCCCGGGCCCGGCACCCGGTCCCGTCCGGCCGGCGGGGAGGGCACCGGCCGCCGGAGCTCGCCCGCCGGGCCGGGGCGGAGGACATGCGCACGGCCTGGCTGCACCGGCAGCTCGGGCTCCTGCCGCCCCAGCAGCGGGCCGCGGACACGGCGTTCGTCGCCGCCCGGCTGGCCGAGGTGCCCCGGGCGGACTGGGACGCGGCCCGTCTCCGGCTGCACGGCCGGGCCCTGTGGTCGGTCCGGGACGCGGCCGCACGGACGCCCCTGCACCAGCAGGTCGAGGCCCGGCTGGACCGGGTGGCCGCCATGGTCGCGGACCTGACCGACGACGAGTTCGACACCCACGAGGGGCAGCGCGACGACCGGTACCTCCTCCACGCCGACCCCGCGGTCCGGGCCGCCTACCTGGCGGGCGGGTCCGAGGCCGTGGAGGCGATCATGGGCACCATCTCCGCCGCGCGGGCCCAGGCCCGGGCGGACGCCGCCGCGCAGGCCGCCGCGGACTCCCTGGCCCAGGAGCGCAACGCCGCGCTGCGGGCGCTGCGCGAGCTCCACCGGCCCACGGGGGCCCGGGACGCCCACGCCGCGTGGGAGGAGCAGGCCCGCCGGATCGGCCGCTGACCCTCAGCCCGGGAGGTGCTCCTCCGGCGCGCCCTGGAACTCCCGCACCTCGACCGGCAGGGTGGTCGCCCGCGCCAGCTTCCGGCCCCACTCGATGGCGGCGTCGTAGTCGGGGGCGGCGACGATGCAGATCCCTCCCGCGTGCTCGTCCTCGCGCTCGTACGGGCCGTCGGTCGTGACCACGTCCGCGCCGTGGAAGCGCACGACGACGGAGGCCTCCGCCCGGTCCAGGCCCCCGGCGAAGACCCACGCCCCCGCGGCCTTCAGCTCCGCGTTGAACGCGGCGACGTCGCGCATCACGGGCTCGAGGGCCTCGGGGGCCGCGGGGCCGCCGTCGGGCTGTTCGATGCTGAGCAGGTAGTGCTTCATGGCGGGCGGGCCTCCCTCGGGCGTCGGATGGTCCTCGGAGTCTACGGTCGGGGCGGGCCGCCGAGACAGACCCGGACGTCCACCGCCCGCTCCCCGCCCGCGGCGCCGGGCCCTCAGCCGTTCTGCGGCTGCTGGGCCACGAGCTCGTCGTCGCCGGGCTCCGCCACGGGCGGCAGGGTGCGCACCTGGTCCGCGAAGGGGCGCACGGCCCGGTCCGCCGGCTCCAGGCGCACCGGCCGACCCGTCCCGAGGGAGGCCAGCACCGCCTCGTGCACGCGGATGTCCAGCAGCCCCTCCTCCCCGTCGGCCTCGGGCGCGGCGCCGGTCAGGATGCACTCCGAGAAGTAGTCGGTCTGGCCCGCGAACTGCTCCACCGGGTCGTGGGTGCGGGTCTCGCTGCGGCCGTCACGCGTCACGGTGTAGCTGATGCCCACCTCCGGGCCGAAGCCGAAGCACGGCTGGGCCGTCAGCGCGCCACCGGTGCCCACCACGGTGAACTGCTCGGTGGCCTCCGTGGCGTAGCTGATGGTGAACTGTGCCAGCCGCTCCCCGGGGAAGCGCAGGGTCACCGCCACGGTGTCGTCGAAGTCGAAGCCCCGGCCCGGCGTCCGCACGCCCATCGCGTGCACCTCGACCGGCTCGGCCGCGAAGAGGTTGCGCACCGCGTTGAGCGGGTAGCTGCCCATGTCCGGGATCGGCCCGCCCCAGAACCCCGAGTGGCCGCGGTGGTTGGCCTCGTCGATGTCCTGGGCGAACACGGCGGTGAACAGGCGGGGCTCGCCCACCAGGGCCTCGTCCCGGACCCGGGTGATCAGCTCCAGGGTGCCCGGCTCGTGGTGCAGCCGGTAGGCGACCATGAGCCGGGCCCCGCCGCGCTCCGCGGCCTCGATCATCGCCCGGCAGTCCGCCACGGAGGTCTCCATCGGCTTCTCGACCAGCACGTGGATGCCCGCCTCGAGGGCCGGCTCGGCGAACTCCCGGTGCCGGAACACGGGCGTGGCCACGTACACGGCGTCCACGTCCCCGGAGGCCAGCAGCGCCGGGTAGTCCTCGTAGGAGCACGCGGGCACGCCGTACTCGGCCGCGAGCTCCTCGGCCTTCTCCGGGGTGCCGGTGACCAGGGCGGCCAGCACGGAGTTGCGGGTCCGGGCGATCGCGGGCAGGAACGCCTGCTGGGAGATCTGGCCCAGCCCCACCACCGCGTAGCGCACGGTGCCGTTCGTCGGGGCGTCGGTCCGGGGAGAGGTCATGGCATGTCCTTCACGGTCGGGGGGGCGGGGCGGGCGGTCCCGGCCAGACTAGCGGGGGGCGGGGACGGGCGGAACGTCCGCCCCGGTCCGGGACGGGGGCTCGTCGACGGGTGGGCCATCATGGGAGCACGCCCCCGCAGGACCGTCACCGGTCCCCGACCGCCAGGAGAGTCCCGTGCCCAAGAGCAAGGCCCGCAAGAAGGCCGCCGCCAAGAAGAAGCAGCAGCGGCGGGAGTTCCACGCCGCGGCCGGCGCCCGCGGCGTCGAGATCGACGGCGCCCCGCAGGGCACGTGGGACGACGACGCCCACGAGCTGCTGGTCTCCCGCGGCTGGGTGGCCTACCGGGACCTGGAGATGGACCAGCTCGGCGACGGCTGGGAGTGGCTGCCGTCCCAGCTGCCGCTGGACGCCGGGGTGGGCGGGGAGCCCGGGCCCACGTCCGTGTTCGCCGCGGCGGAGGGCGGCTACGACGTCGAGCTCGCCAGCCCGAACGGGACCGTGGACCCCGACCGCGCGGGGCACTACGACACCCTCGAGGAGCTCGCCGCGGCGCTGGAGGACCTCGAGGCCTGGCGGGTGCCCGCCGACGAGTACGTGCTGCCCGACGAGCCGCGCTTCTCCGCGGACACCCCCTGGGCGATCTGCCAGCTCTACGCCGGGGGGATGATCGACCACTGGGAGCTCGCCGCCGACCTCATCCACTTCCCCTACGAGCAGACCCCCGACGGGTTCGCCGCCGTGGAGCGCGCCCACCGGGTCGGGCTCGTCCCGGACTCGCTGTTCGCCGCGGTCGTCGCCGGCCGGGCGGCGTAGCGACGCGCTCCCCTTGTCCGCGCTGCGGACGCGGGCGTAGCGTGGCACCGGACCATCACCCTGCTGAGGAAGAAGGACCGTCATGACGCAGACCCCGGACCCCGCCGAGAACAAGCCGTCCCAGGCCGAGGGGGACGTCCCCCAGGACCAGGACGTGGTGCCCGCCGTCGACCCGGCCGGCAACAAGCCGTCCCAGGCCGAGGGGGAGGCCCCCGAGGACGCCCCCGGCGACGACTGACGCCCCGCGGCGCAGGGCGCCCCCGGCGACCGGGGGCGCCCTGCGCGTGCCCGGTCGCCGGGGTGCGGCGGTCAGGCCGTGGGCACCGTCCTGGCCCGGCCGAGCACCTCGACCAGGGCCACGGCCACGAGGGAGCCCGCCGCCAGGATGCCCGCCAGGACCACGAGCTGGAACCGCCCGGCCTCCAGCGGTGAGGCCCCGGCGAACACGGCGCCCACGAACGCCCCGGGCAGCACGACCACCCCGGTGGTCCGGGTCTGGTCCACCGTGGGCACGAGGGCCTCGAGCACGGCGCGCCGGGCGATCTCCAGCGTCGACCGCCGCGGCGTGGCGCCGAGCGCCAGCCACGCCTCGACCTCCTCGCGCCGCTCGACCACGTCCGCGCGGAACCTCCGGCCCGTGAGCGTGGCGACGCTCATCGTGTTCCCCACGACGATGCCCCCCACGGCCAGCAGGTTCTGCGGTGCCGTCGTGATCGCCCCGGTGAGGAACACGATCGCGAGGGTGGCGCCGGCGGCGAGCAGCATGGCCCCGCCCAGCCACAGCGTCTCCCGCCGGTCCGCCCGCAGCCGGCGGGCCGCGGTCAGCACCGCCGCCACGAGCATCACGCCGAGGGCCGCCGCCACCCACGCCAGCCGCTCGACGACCGTGGAGAGCACCAGGCCCAGGGCGGCCAGCTGCGCGGCGGCGCGCAGCACCGCGAGCCCGGGCGCGGACCACCGGGGCACCCCGCGGGAGGCGAGCACCGCGGTGGTGAGGGCCACGAGCAGGGCGAGCCCCAGCAGCGTCGGGAGAGCCACGGCGGTCCAGGTCATGCCGCGAGTCTAGGGACGGGCCGGCCGGTTGCGGCCCTCAGTGCCGGCTCGGCCCCCGGCCGTGCCGGCTCCCGGGCGTCGGTTCCCACCCCGGCAGGCCGAGCAGGTCCGCCGCCTCCCGGTAGTGGCAGGTGGAGAGGATGCCGAAGCCCGTCTCCACCGCACGGCGGTAGTAGTGCGGGTCCAGGGCGTCGGCGGACAGGTTCTCGTCGTAGCGGTGCAGCTCCAGGCGCATCGGCACGTTCCAGCCGCGCATACGCAGGCTCGTCTCCATGTCCGGGACGTAGTGGCCGGCGAAGCCGACGACCCGGCCGATGTCGGGCACCTCGCGCCGGACGTCCTCGGCCGTGGCCAGCCCGTCCGGGTGGGTGGGCACGAAGTAGACGAGGTCCGGGGCGATCCGGCGGTAGACGGCCAGCTGCGTCAGCCCGCGCACCCCCACCACCACCTGGCTCTCGGCGCGGTGGGCGCGCACGAGCTCGACGACGGCCTCGGGCGCCACGTGGTGCACGTCCAGCCACAGGACCGCTCCGGCCGGCACGGCCCAGGCGAGGAACTCGCCGGCCTCCCGCACCGGGAAGCGGGTGACCTCGCCGTAGTTGTCCATCAGGTGCTGGCTCAGCACGTAGTCGGCCGACTGCTCGCTCACCGGACCGAGGCCGGTGCTCCCGTGGCCCATCACGGGCTCGTGCAGGACGACGCACCGGCCGTCCACGGTGCTGCGCAGGTCGATCTCGATCATCGTCCGCGGCCGGGTGGCCAGGACGTTCTGGGCGGACTCGAGGGCGGAGCACGGCCACGGGCCGTCGGGGTGGTAGCCGCCGCGGCGGGCGAGCAGCAGGGGGCCCGCGGCCGCCAGGCGGTCGTGCCGCGTGTAGGCCGCCAGCTCGGCCGGCGAGTCGAAGACGGTCGGGCGGTGTGCCGTCCGGGAGGCGGTCTCCTCGGAGGTGCGGTCCAGCGGGTCCGGTCGGTGGGGGGCGTTCGGCATGGATACTCCTGGGGGGATGGGAGCGCAGTCGGTGGCCGTGGGGGGACGGCCGGCGGGCGGGAGGCGGGGGAACCGCCCGTCCACGTGCTCAGGGGCCCTCGGCCGCCCGTGCACGTTCCAACTCTTCCACGTCCGAGGGGCAATACGTCGCCGCGATCTGCATGTCGTTGCCTCCGCGGAGCACATTGGTCGTCTTGAGACCTCGGATGACGAGCCGGGGAATGGGCCGGTACATGGTGCGGCCGTCGTGCACCGGCCGGGTGCCCACGCCCCGGCGCAGGGCGACGACGTGCAGCCAGACGTCGTCGGCCCGGGGTGCGCACACCGTGAAGCCGCTCCCGGCCTCGCGCAGGGCGTCGAGCACGTGCGGCGGATAGAGCACACCGGAGGTGCCCGTGGCGAAGGTCAGCAGCGAGGCCCCCGCGGGGGCGCCGGGCACCCAGGTGGCGTAGGGCTGGATCCGTCCGGCCTGCACGCGCATGCGGTGGGCCCGGTGCGCCACCACGTCGGCGGGGTGCCGCTCGTGGACGGCGAGCAGCTCCTCCAGCCACGTCCCGCCGTAGAGGACGTCGTCGTCCGCGATGACCAGGGGCAGCTCGTGGCGGGCCCGGGACCGCACGTAGGGGTAGTACTTCTTGTGGGGGCCCCAGTCCTCGGTGGCGCGGATCTCGAGGCCGCGGCGCACCAGCCGGGCCAGCGGAGCGGGGGGATCGGCCACCACGGCGGGGTCCTCCAGCCACAGGATCAGCCGCTGCGGGCGGACGGTCCCGTGCACCATCGACTCGACGGCCAGGTGCACCGTGCGGATCCGGCTCCCGTAGGAGGTGAGGCTGACGACGACGGGGGCCTCCCCCCGCACGGGGGTCGACGCGAAGCGGCTGCGCGCCCGGAAGTACAGGGCGCTGCGGCTGGTCTGGAACGCGTGCAGCCAGCTGCGGACCATCGCCCCGGACAGCACCCACCGCAGCGGGTGGGGCCGCCGTCCGGCCGACCGGGAGGACATGGCCCCATGATGGCAGGGGCGGACGGGGGCACGACCTCCCGGCGGGATTGCGACGACGGCGCCGGTCACGTCCGTGGCCGGCACGGCGTGCGCGGCCGGTGCTCACGGCCGCCGGGGCGCGGCCGCGGAGGACGGCCGCCCCCGTCCCGCGCCCGGCCCTCCCTCCGTGTCCGGCCGGTCAGACCTGCACGGCGGCCAGCACCGGCAGGGTGGGCGTCTCGGAGCCGCCGGCGGGCTCGACCGTCATGGCCACCGCACCGGCGCGGTCGACGTCTCCCTCCAGCCACACCTGCACCCGGCCGCCGCCGAAGTGGGCGTCCGGCACCGGGGAGCCGTCCTGCATCAGCCACAGCTGGTACTCGCGCCCCTCCTCCGGGGCCGGGAGGTCGGCGGCCACGAGCATGGCCGCGTCCTCCTGCGCGGAGACCACGAGGGTGGCGGCGCTCCCGTCGACCTCCAGCCGGTGGGTCGCGACGTCGGCGGCGGCCAGCAGGCGGGTCTGCCGGTCCTGCTCCTGCGCGGCGAGCTGCTGCTGCTCGCGCTGCTCGGTCTGCGTCCCGATCGCCCATCCGCCCAGGGCGGCACCGGGCAGGAGCACCGCGGCCGCCGCGGCGGCGGCCAGGCGCTGCCGCCGGGGCCGCCGGCGCTCCGCCAGGGAGACGACGTCCGCGCCGGACCCCGGGTCCGCCGAGCTCCCGGGGAGCGCGGCGCTCGGCGCCGGCGTTCCCGCGGGCGGAATGGCGGGGGCCCCGGACCGGGTCCCGTGGATGGCGGCGAGGACGTTCCCGCGCAGCGCCGGCGGCGGGTCCTGGGCGACCGCCGAGGCCAGGGCCGCGCCGACCTCGCCGAACGAGTCCACCTCAGCGCGGCACGCCGCGCAGCCCCGGAGGTGTTCCTCGAACGCGGCGCGCTCCTCGGGCTCGAGCGCGTCCACGGCGTAGAGCGCCGCGTCCCCGTGGACGTCGTCGGACCAGTCGTCCACCCGCATGTCGTTCACCGCTGCACCCCCAGTGCTGAGCGTAGATTGTTGAGCCCGTCCCTGATCCGCGCCTTCGCCGTGCCCAGTGGGACGGCCAGGTGCTCGGCGACCTGTCGGTGGCTGTAGCCCCGGTAGTACACCAGACAGACGGCCTCGCGCTGGAGCTCGCTCAGGGACCCGAGCCCCGCACGGACCTCCTCGGTGTCCAGGGACTGCTCGACCTCGCCCCAGGTCTCGTCGACGGGTGATCCCGCCTGGCGGAGCTCGTACTGCTCGTCCCGGACGCGTTCCCGCTGGCTCTGCCGGATCCGGTCCACCGCGCGCCGGTGAGCCATGGTGCACAGCCAGGCCAGCACGGTGCCTCGCTGCGGATCGAAGCGTCCCGCCTGCTGCCAAGCCATGAGGTAGACCTCCTGGACCACCTCGGCCGCCAGCTCCGGGGAGCGGGTCAGCCGCACCACGAGCCCGAACAGCTTGGTGCACGTGGCATCGTACAGCTGGGCGAAGGCGGCCTCGTCCCCGGCGGCGCTGCGCCGCAGCAGGTCGGCCTGGTCGTCGGTCCCGCCGGAGAAGCGGGACTGGGTCCCCGCGCCGCGGCCGGTCGGTCCTTCACTCACGCGATCTCGCTGTTCACTCGGGGGGCGACGCCTCGCCCGCCACCCGGGCGAGGACAGTCCTGTACCGCAGAGTGCCACACCGGACCGGTGTCGCGCTGTCGACACACGCTGTCCTTCCATGCCAGGTGTTCGTCACCGGACGCGCCGCGGATGGGTCCGCCGGCGCCCCCGGACGGTCCCGGGGCCGAGGGAGCGCCCCGCACCGGCCCCGACCAGGGGCGCCGGTGCGGGGCGCCGGTGCGGGGCGCCGGAAAAAAATTTCACGGCCGCACCCATCCGGGGGCGCCCCGGCGCCGAACCCCCTGTGCACACCTCGAGATGTGCGCACCCGGCACGACCCCCGGTACGACACAGGAGAAACTGATGCGCAAGTCCACGTTCCTCGCAGTCCCCACCCTGGCCCTGGGCGCCCTCACCCTGGCGGCCGCCCCCGCCGCCGCCCACGCGGAGGACTCCTGGTCCTCCCAGGCGACCCTGAGCACCCTGAACAACTCGGGCACCACCGGGGAGGTCATGGTCGATGTCCACGGCACCGAGGCCACCGTCACGATGAACGTCACCGGCGCGGCGGAGACCTTCATGGACGGGCCCTTCCCCCACGCCCAGCACATCCACATCCACGGCCAGGGCACCTGCCCCGGCCCCGAGGCCGACACCGACGGTGACGGGGTGGTCAACACCACCGAGGGCCACCCCTCCTACGGCATGATCGGCACCTCCCTGACCCTGGAGGGCGACACCAGCCCCGACTCCGGTCTGGCCGTGGAGCGCTTCCCGGGCGGGTCCGCCTACACCTACGAGCGGACCTTCGAGCTGGACGCGGCCACCGCCGAGGCCCTGCAGGCCGGCACCGCGGTCGTGGTCGTCCACGGGGTGGACCCGGCCAAGATGCCGGCCGCGGCGGCCGAGAAGATGAGCGACCTCGACCCGGCGCTGCCGGCGGCCGCGACCCTGCCGGCGGCCTGCGGCACCCTGACTGCCTCCCAGATGGGCGCGATGCCCGAGGGCGGGGCCGACACCGGCGTCACCCAGCAGACCGGCACCGGCGCCGAGACCGCGGCGCTGGGCGGTGGCCTCCTGGCGGCCGTGGCCGGCGGCGCCTGGGCCCTGCGCCGGCGCGCCGCCCGGGCCTGACCCCGCGGGACGGTTCCTGTCATGACGGGATCGACCTCCGGTCGCCGCGGGGGCCTGCTGGCCTCCGCGGCGACCGCCGTCCTGCTCGCCACCGGCTGCGCCGTCGGATCCGGCGACGGCTCCCCGGCCGGCGCCGGCAGCACGCCCCCGGCGGCCTCTGGCGCCGCCACCGGCGCGTCCTCGGCGGGAGCCTCCCCCACGTCGTCGCCCACGTCGCCGGCCACGGGGACGCCGCCGGCCGCACGCGCGACGCCGACCCCCGCGCCCGAGGACCGGCCCGCGGTCCTGGACGCCTCCGAGCCCGTCTCGCTGACCGTGCCGTCCACGGGCACCCGCTCCGAGCTGCTGCACCTGGGCCTGCGGGAGGACGACTCCCTGGAGGTCCCGCCCGAGGACCCCGGCGCCCCGGCCGGCTGGTACGACGGCTCGCCCACCCCCGGCGAGCGCGGCCCGGCCGTGCTGCTGGGCCACGTCAACGCCACCGGCGGCGGCCCCGGGGTCTTCGCGGACCTGCGCGCCCTGGAGCCCGGGGACCGGATCGAGGTGGCCCGGGAGGACGGGTCCACGGCCGTCTTCGCCGTCGAGCGCGGGGAGCAGTACGGCAAGGACGACTTCCCCACCCTGGAGGTCTACGGCAACACGGAGGCCGCCGAGCTGCGGCTGATCACCTGCGACGGCTACGACCCGGCCACCGGGGAGTTCGACGACAACTACGTCGTCTACGCGTCCCTGGTGTCCTGAGCCGCCTCGCCGCCGGACGGGCCGGCGGGCAGCGCCGCGCCGATGAGCACCTCCGCGGCCCGGCGCGCCTGCTGCGCGGCCTCGGGGGTGCCGGCGATCGCGGCCGTGGTCTGGGCCCCCTCCGCCAGGATGCACAGCTGCGGGCCCAGTTCCGGGGGCCCGCCCGCCGCCTCGACGAGCGCGGCGACCTGGTCCTGGAACGCGCGCTTGTGCCGGCGCGCCGCCTCGGCCACGCGCGGGGAGACGGTGCCCAGCTCGCCGAAGGCGTTGATGAACCCGCAGCCGCGGAACGAGTCCTCGGCGAACCAGTCCGCGAGGTAGTCGTAGACGGCCAGCAACCGGGTGCGCGAGCTCCCGGCGCGCCCGAGGTGCTCGCGGACCCCGTCCTCCCACGCCCGGTGCCGGCGCTCGAGGACGGCCAGCACGATCTCCTCCTTCGACGGGAACAGCGTGTAGAGGCGCTTGAGCGAGACCCCGGCCTCCCGCCGCAGCTCGTCCATCCCCACGGCCTGGACCCCGCGCCCGTAGAAGAGCCGATCGGCGGTCTCCAGCACGTGCGCGCGGAGGTCGGTGGAGTCCATCCCCCCAGTCTATTGCGTGCGAGAACGGTCGTTCCCTAGACTCGGACCGTGAGAACGACCGTTCTCACACGTCGTGCGAACGATCGAGAGGAAGATCCTCCATGGGTTACATCAGCGTCGGCACCGAGAACAGCACCGACATCGAGCTGTACTACGAGGACCACGGCAGCGGGCAGCCCGTGGTGCTGATCCACGGCTATCCGCTGGACGGGTCCTCCTGGGAGAAGCAGACCGCGGCCCTGCTCGAGGCCGGCCACCGCGTGATCACCTACGACCGCCGCGGCTTCGGCAGCTCCGCCAAGCCCACCACCGGCTACGACTACGACACCTTCGCCGCGGACCTCGACGCCGTGCTGACCCACCTCGACCTGCAGGACGCCGTGCTCGTGGGCTTCTCCATGGGCACCGGGGAGGTGGCCCGCTACCTCAGCACCTACGGCTCCTCCCGGGTGGCCAAGGCGGTCTTCCTCGGCTCGCTGGAGCCCTATCTGCTGCAGACCGACGACAACCCCACGGGCGTGCCCCAGGACGTCTTCGACGGGCTCGCCGCGGCCGTGACTGCGGACCGGTACGCGTTCTTCACCGAGTTCTTCGGCAACTTCTACAACACCGACACGTTCCTCGGCACGGAGCGGCTCAGCCAGGAGCTCGTCGACGCCAGCCGGAACATCGCCGCCCGCTCGGGCGCCGTGGCCTCCGTGGCGGCACAGCCCACCTGGCTCACCGACTTCCGCGCCGACATCCCCCGGATCGACGTCCCCACCCTGATCGTGCACGGTACCGCGGACAACATCTTGCCGATCGACGCCACCGGCCGGCAGTTCGCCAAGGCGCTGCCGGAGGCGCGCTACGTCGAGATCGAGGGCGCTCCGCACGGGCTGCTCTGGACGCACGCCCCCGAGGTGAACGAGGCCCTGCTGGACTTCCTCGCCGGCTGACCGGCCGGGGTCCCGGCGGCCCGCCGGGTCCCCTCTGGTGAGATTGATAACGGATGTGTAACGTGACGTCCTGAGAACAACCCCCCGCGTTCTCCCGGATCACCGGCGTCCCCTGCGCGGGTGGTCCGACGGCCCCGGCCCGCCTCTCCCGGCGGACCGGGGCCGTCGTTCGTGCCGGGCGGCCCCGTCCGCGTACCGGTCAGGACGGGTGCGGCCGGGCGCCGCTCCGGCGCAGGTTCCCTCAGCCGCGGGGGTCGCGGTCCGGGCGGACCCCCTCCGGGCCCTCGCCGGGCCGGTCCGTGCCGCCCGGCCGGTCGCCCGGGAACCGGCCGTCCGGCGCGCTCCCCCCGCCGGCGCGGTGCCCGCCGAGGTAGTCCCGGGCCTTCTGCTGCACCGAGTCCACGTGCCGCTCGTACTTGCGGCCGGTGCGCTTGTCCACGAAGTTCCCGGCCTGGTCCAGGACCTTGTTCACCTTGTCCGGGTTGCGCTGCGCGAACTGCTTGGCCTTCGCCGTGAGCCCCTTGAAGTTCACCATGACGTCTCCTTCCGAGAGCGGTCACCGCCGCGAGTCCGCGGCGGTGCTGTCACGACTCCATCATGCAGAGCTGTCGCCGCGCTGGCCACCACCTGGGACCCACCCCGTCGGACTCGCGGCCCCGCACATGCCCCGGCGGGCATACTGCGGCGGGACCGCGCTCAGCCGCGCTCCAGCGGCAGGGCGGGGGCCAGGCGCCGCAGTGACGTGAAGGTCGGCACGAGCGCCTCGTACAGCTGCTCGAAGACCGGCTGCAGGGACGCGTAGACCGCGGCGTCGGCCGGCTCGGGGCGCAGGGTGGAGTCCACCTCCACGAGCTCCGCGGCCACGTCGATGGACCCGACGAGCCCCAGCGCCTGCATCCCGAGCAGCGCCGCACCGAACCCGGACCCGTCGTGCCCGGAGGCGAAGGAGATGTCCGTGCCCAGCACGTCGGCGAGCATCTGCCGCCACAGCGGGCTGCGGGCGAACCCGCCCGTGGCCCGGATCTGCTCCACCGCCAGGCCCGCCGAGCGCATCGACTGCAGGACCAGGCCCAGCTGCTGGCACACCCCCTCCAGGGCCGCGCGCACCAGGTGCGCCCGCCCGTGCGCCCGCGTGAGCCCCACGTAGGCGCCCCGGGGCAGGGAGCTCCAGTGCGGGGCGCGCTCGCTCAGCAGATAGGGCAGCATGAGCAGCCCGCCGGAGCCGGCGGGCACGGTCCCGGCCAGCGCGCACAGGGCCTCCTGGGAGTCCTCGCCGAGGTCGGGGGCGAGGGCGTCCCCCGCCCAGCCCAGGACCACGCCGCCGTTGTTGACGGCCCCGCCCACCACCCAGCGGCCGGGGGTGAGGGCGTAGCAGAAGACCCGGCCCAGCGGGTCCACCACGGGACGGTCGACGACGACGCGCAGCGCGCCGCTCGTGCCGATCGAGCAGGCCGCCACCCCGGGCCGCACCGCCCCCAGGCCCAGGTTCGCGAGGGGCCCGTCGCTGGCCCCGACCACCACCGGCGTGCTCGCGGGCAGCCCCGTGGCCCGGGCGGCCCCGTCCGTGAGCCCGGGCAGGACGGTGGTGGTGGGCACGAGCTCGGGCAGCTGCTCGGGCAGGATCCCGGCCAGGGCCAGGGCCTCGTCGTCCCAGGCGAGCTCGTGGATGTTCATCAGTCCCGTGGCGGAGGCCACCGAGTGGTCCACCACGAGGGCGTCGCACAGCCGCAGCAGCACGAACTCCTTGATCCCGGCCCAGAAGGCGACCCGCTCGCACAGCTTCGGCTCCTGCTCGTGGAACCACACGAGCTTGGGCAGCGGTGACATCGGGTGCACGGGGGTGCCCGTGCGCCGGTGCAGCGCGAGTCCGCCCACGCTCGCGCGCAGCCGCTCCGCCTGCGCACTGGCCCGGGTGTCGGCCCAGGTGACGAGCGGGGTGAGCGGCTCCCCCGCGGGCGAGAGACCGAGCAGGCCGTGCATCGCGGCGCTGAAGGACAGCCCGGCCACGCGCTCGGCCCCGACCTCCTCGACCACGGCGCGCACCGTGTCCAGGACGGCGTGCAGGATCAGCTGCGGGTCCTGCACGGCGTGGCCGCCGTGCGGCTCCTCCAGCGGATAGCCCGCCGAGGCGGAGGCAAGCTGCTCGCCGCCCACCGCGAACGCGACCGTCTTCGTGCTCGTGGTGCCGATGTCGACCCCGAGCACCACCGGGCCGGCGGCGGCGTCCGCGTGCGGGCCGGTCATCGGCGGGTCTCCTCCCCGAAGGACACGAGCACCTTGCCGGAGGCCGCGGAGTCCCGGGCCGCGGCGAAGGCCTCCAGGGCCCGCTCGACCGGGATCTCGTGCGTGACGACGCCCTCGATCCCGGGGTGGGCGGCGAGCAGCCGGATCGCCTCGTCGATCTCGTCGTCGAAGCGGAACGACCCGCGCAGCTGCAGCTCCTTGGACACCAGCGGGGCCAGGTTCACGGGCCGGGCCTCGTTCGGCACCATCCCGACCTGGACCACCACGGCCCCCCGCCGCGCGGCCGCCAGCGCGGGGCTCACGGCCGCGGGCACCCCGGAGCACTCCAGCACCACGTCGAAGGCCTCGGCCGGGAGCGGGTCCGCCCCGATCCGGACCGTGCCGTGCACCCCCAGGGCCCGGGCCCGCTCCAGCGGGCCCTCGAGGACGTCGGTGGCCACGACCTCGGCCGCGCCGCGGGCCAGGGCGGCGGCCGCGGCGAGCAGGCCGATGGGCCCGGACCCGGAGACGAGCACGCGCCGGCCGGCCACGTCCCCGGCCACGGTCAGCCCGTGCAGCGCCACGGCCAGCGGCTCGGCCAGGGCGGCCCGGCGCAGCGGGACGCCCTGGGGGAGCACCCGGACCATGTCGCGGCGCACCAGCAGGTACTCGCTCATCCCGCCCTGGGTGTGCGGCCGGGTGGCGGCGCTGCCGAGGTAGGCCCCGCCGGGCCACAGGTGGCGCCGGTCCTCGATCCCGGGCTCCGGGGTGCCGAACGTGGCCGGGTGCACCGTGACCGGGGTGCCCGGCGCGAGCTCCCCCGAGGGGTCGAGGTCCACCGTCCCGGAGACCTCGTGGCCGGGCACGAGCGGCTCCCGGACCACGTACTCCCCGTTGGCGCCCTCGGCCCAGTAGTGCAGGTCGGACCCGCACACCCCGCCGTAGGCGATCCGGAGCCGGAGCTGGCCCGGGGCCGGTTCCGGGGTGGGCAGCTCCTCGACGCGCAGGTCCTGCCTGCCGTGGATGACGACGGCTCTCATGGGTTCTCCTCCTGGGGCGTGCGGATCGGTGGCTGGGGGTCCCGGGTCAGACGACGGAGGTCATGCCGCCGTCGACCAGGACGTTGTGCCCGGACACGAAGCTGGAGGCGTCCGAGCACAGGTAGATCAGCGTGCCCACGAGCTCCTCGACGCGCCCCCAGCGCCGGGCCGGGGTGCGCTCGACCACCCACGCGCTGAACGCCTCGTCCTCGACGAGGGCCTGGTTCATCTCCGTGGCGAAGTAGCCGGGGGAGATCGCGTTGACCTGGATGTTGTAGCGGGCGAGGTCGGCGGCCATCCCCTTGGTGAGCATGACCACCCCGCCCTTGGTGGCCGAGTACGGGGCGATGGTCTGCCGGGCGAGCACGGACTGCACCGAGGCGATGTTGACGATCTTCCCGGAGCCCCGCTCCTGCATCCCGGGGACCACGGCGCGGGAGACGTGGAAGGCGCTGGAGAGGTTCGCCGCGACGATGTCCTCCCAGTCCTGCGCGGTGAACTCGGCGAACGGGGCGCGGCGCTGGATCCCGGCGTTGTTGACCAGGATGTCCGGCACCCCGTGCTCGGCCGTCACCGCCTCGATCCCCGAGCGCACGGCGTCGGCGTCGGTGAGGTCGAAGGCAGCCGTGGCCGGCGCCGTGCCCGTGCTGCGCGCGATCTCGTCGCGCACCCGGGCGAGGGCCTCGCCGTCGCGCCCGTGCAGGACCACGCGGGCGCCCGCCTCGGCGAGGCCCGTGGCCAGGGCCCGCCCCAGCCCCCGGGAGGACCCGGTGACGAGGGCGAGCCGGCCGGTGATGTCGAAGATGCTGTTCATGCCCACCTCAGGCGACGGAGAAGACGACGAGGACGATGGCGAAGCCCAGGACGGACTCGAGGGCCTGCTGGACGGTCCACGTCTTCAGCGTGGTCTTGACGTCCATGCCCATGAGCCGGCCGACGAGCCAGAAGCCCGAGTCGTTGACGTGGCTGGCGAACACGGACCCGGCGGCGGTGGCCAGGGTGATCGCGGCGACCTGCACCGGGCTGAAGTTCCCGGCGGCCACGGCCGGGGCCATGAGACCGGCGGCGGTGACGAGGGCCACGGTGGCCGAGCCCTGGGCCAGCCGCAGGACCACGGCGATGATGTAGGCGGCGAAGATGACGGGCAGCCCGATGCCGTCCAGGGAGGACGCCAGGGCGTCCCCGATGCCGGAGGCGCGCAGGATGCCGCCGAACATGCCGCCGGCGCCGGTGATGAGGATGACCGAGGCGACCGGCCCCAGCGAGGAGTCCAGCACCTTCTCCAGGGCGGTGCCGTGCTCCCCGCGCCGGGTGCCGAGCACGAAGGTGGCCACGAGGACGGAGATCAGCAGGGCCACCGGGGACTCGCCCAGCGCCGAGAGGAACTGCACCCAGGTGGCGTCCTCGGACACGACGCCCGCCGACCGCAGGAAGTTGAGGCCCGTGTTCATGAAGATGAGCACCAGGGGCAGGAGCAGCATGGCGATGATCGTGCCGACCCTCGGCGGGTTCTTCGGCTGGTCCTCGTCGATGTCCCCGAAGAAGCCGGGCACGGGGAGGATGTACTTGGTGCCCACGCGCTTGCCCCAGACGTAGCCGGAGACGTACCAGAGCGGGAAGGCCAGCAGCAGGCCGATGAGCAGGACCAGGCCGAGATCGGCGCCGTAGAGCTCGGTGGCGGCCACGGGGCCCGGGTGCGGCGGGACGAAGACGTGCATCACGGAGAACGCGGCGGCGGCGGGCATGCCGTAGAGCAGCACGTTGGTGCCGCCCAGGCGCCGGGCCACGGCGAAGATGATCGGCAGCATGACCACCAGGCCGGCGTCGAAGAAGATGGGGAAGCCCATGATCAGCGAGGCGACGCCGAGCGCGAAGGGCGCCCGCTTCTCCCCGAAGACGTCGACGAGCTTGTCGGCGAGCGCCATGGCGCCGCCGCTGTGCTCGACCATCTTGCCGAGCATGGCGCCCAGGCCGATGAGCAGGGCCACCGGGCCGAGCGTGGCCCCGAAGGACTCCACCGCCGTGTCGACGACGAGTGCCGTGGGGATGCCGGTGACGAACGCCGTCAGCAGCGCCACGAGGATCAGGGTCAGGAACGCATGCATCTTGAACTTGATCACCAGGATCAGGATCAGCGCGATGGCGCCGGCGGCGATGCCCAGCAGGGGGGCGGTGCCGAGGGTCTGTGTCCAGTCTTCCACTGAGGGTCTCCGTGCTCTCGGGCCTGCGCTCAGGCCGTGGGGATGCTCGTCGTGATCCACGACACGCGCTAGGCTGACAGAAAGATCATACTTTTGGCAACAGTGGGCGCCGCACGGGCGTCGCACGGGGGGACGGAGCCGCGATGCACGGGGTGGAGCAGCACAGCGGAGTGCTGGACCGGCTCGGCCGCAGCATCGCCTCGGGCGACCGCGTGCCCGGCACGGTCCTGACGCTCGCCGGCCTCGAGGAGGAGTTCGGGGTCTCCCGCACCCTCGTGCGGGAGGTGGTGCGGGTGCTCGAGTCCATGGGGATGCTGGCCTCGCGGCGGCGCGTGGGCGTGACCGTGCGGCCGCCCGGGGACTGGAACCCGTTCGACCCCCGGCTGATCCGGTGGCGGCTCGGCGGCCCCGGGCGGGACGCCCAGCTGCTGAGCCTCACCGAGCTGCGGGCGGCGATCGAGCCCGTGGCGGCCCGGCTCGCCGCCGCGCGGGCGGACGGGTCCACCCGCCGGCGTCTGGTGGAGCTGGCCGCCCGGCTCAAGGAGCTGGGCGAGGCCCGCCGCGGCACGGACCCGGAGTACCTCGCGACCGACATCGCGTACCACGAGCTGCTGCTGGCCGCGAGCGGCAACCCCATGCTCGCCGCCCTGGGCGGGACGGTCGCCGAGGTGCTCTCCGGCCGCACCGCGCTGGGGCTCATGCCGCGGGACCCCGCCCCCGGGGCCCTCGAGGACCACGAGGCCACGGCCGCCGCCGTCGCCTCCGGGGACGCCGCCACGGCCGAGGCCCGGGCGCGCGCCGTGGTGACGGAGGTGCTCGAGGAGGTCGCCGACGTGACGGAGAACACGTCCGGTTCTGGCTGATGGTCTCCTGGCCCGGAGCCGCCCCGTTCCTAGGCTGGATCCATGGCCACACCCGTCACCGGCTACCTGTCCCGGATCTCCGGGCCGCGCCGGAGCCCCCGCTACGAATACCACCTGGCCTGCCTGCTGATCTTCGTCGCGGGCATGCTCAACTCGGCCGGCTTCGTGGCCGTGGCGCTCTACACGTCCCACATGACCGGTCTGACCGCGACCATGGCCGACCACCTCGTGGACCGCGACGTGGAGCTCCTGTCCCTCGGCGCCGTCGGTCTGGGCGCCTTCGTGCTCGGCGGCGTCTGGTGCTCCATGCTCTACACCTGGGGGCGACGCCGGGGGCTCGGGAGCCGGTTCGCCAACGTCCTGGCCTTCGAGGGCGTCCTGATCCTGGGGTTCAGCCTGACCGCCGAGGCCGTCGAGGGCGAACACCACGACCTGGTCCACGTCGCCGTCCTGTGCTTCACCATGGGGATGCAGAACGCACTCATCACCAAGGTCGCCGACGTGCCCGTACGCACCACACACGTCACCGGGATGGTCACCGACATCGCGATCGAGCTCGGCAAGGCACTGTACCCCCACCGCACGCCCGGCCCCGACCCGGTCCGGGGAGACCGTCGGAAGCTGCAGGTGCTGACTTCCCTCGTGGGCCTGTTCTTCCTCGGCGGCGTGACCGGGACGGTCGGCTACCTCGCGGCGGGGTTCCTGTTCCTGGTGCCCGTCGCCCTGCTGCTGCTCGTCCTGGCCTACCGTCCGGTGGCCCGGGACCTCTCCCCCCGGCGCCCGCCCGCCCGCGTGTTCCTGTGAGCCGCCGCGCCCGGTCGTAGGCTGGGCCCATGGGCATCTCGGGGACCGACCGCGGACACCTGCGACGCTGCGTGGAGCTGGCCCGCGAGGCCCTCGACGCCGGGGACGAGCCGTTCGGCTCGGTGCTCGTCTCGGCGCGGGGGGAAGTGCTGTTCGAGGACCGCAACCGGGTGGCCGGCGGGGACGCCACCCGGCACCCCGAGTTCGAGATCGCCCGCTGGGCGGCCGCTCACCTCGCCCCGGGGGAGCGCTCCTCCGCCACGGTCTACACCTCGGGGGAGCACTGCCCCATGTGCTCGGCCGCGCACGCCTGGGTGGGACTGGGCCGCATCGTCCACGCGTCCTCCTCCGCGCAGCTGACCCGGTGGCTGCAGGAGCTCGGCGCCCCGCCCTCCCCCGTCGCGGCGCTGCCCATCTCCCAGGTGGCCCCGGGCGTGCCGGTGGACGGCCCCTGCCCGGATCTGGCCCCGCAGGTGCGGGCCCTGCACGAGGCCCGCCACCGCCCCTGATCCGCCGGACCCCGGGGCCGCGGGTCAGCGGAGGGCGGCGGCCAGGTAGGGGGCGGTGCGGCTCGACGGGCACGCCGCGACCTCGGCGGGGGTGCCGGCGCAGAGGATCCGCCCGCCGGCCTCCCCGCCGGACGGGCCCATGTCGATCACCCGGTCCGCCCGGGCCACCACGTCCATGGCGTGCTCCACCACCACCACGGTGTTGCCCGCGTCCACGAGCCGGTCCAGCTGCCCCAGGAGCGCCTGCACGTCCTGCGGGTGCAGCCCCGTGGTGGGCTCGTCCAGGAGGTAGAGGGTGTGCCCGCGCCGGGCCCGCTGCAGCTCCGTGGCCAGCTTGATCCGCTGGGCCTCGCCGCCGGAGAGCTCGGTGGCCGGCTGGCCCAGCCGCAGGTATCCGAGGCCCACGTCGAGCAGGGCGCGCAGGCTGCGCGCGGCGGCGGGCACCTCGGCGAGGAACTCCGCGGCCGTCTCCACCCGCATGCCCAGCACGTCGGCGATGCTCCGGCCCCGGTGGGTGACCTCCAGGGTCTCGGGGTTGTAGCGGGCGCCGTGGCAGTCGGGGCACGGGCCGTAGGTGCCGGGCAGGAACAGCAGCTCCACGGCGAGGAAGCCCTCGCCCTGGCAGGTCTCGCACCGCCCGCCGGCCACGTTGAAGGAGAACCGGCCGGCCCCGTACCCCCGGGCCCGGGCCTCGTCGGTGGCGGCGTAGAGCTTGCGGACCGCGTCGAAGAGCCCGGTGTAGGTGGCCAGGTTGGAGCGCGGGGTCCGGCCGATGGGCCGCTGGTCCACGCGGATCAGCCGGTCCAGGTGCTCCAGGCCCTCGGCGGAGCCCACCTGCGCCTCGGGGGCGGGCACGGACTCGTCGTCGTCCGCGGGCCCCGCCGCGCCGTGCAGGTGCCGGCCCACGGTCTCGGCCAGGACCTGGCTGACCAGGGTGGACTTGCCCGAGCCGGAGACCCCGGTGACGGCGGTGAGCACGCCCAGGGGGATCTCCACGTCCAGGTCCACGAGGTTGTGACGGCGCACCCCGCGCAGCCGCAGCCAGCGCTCCGGCCGGCGGGCGGGGGGCGGGGGCGCGGCGGTGTCCCCGTCCGGGAACAGGAACGGGCGGGTGACGGACTCCGGGACCCCGGCCAGCCCCGGCACGGGGCCGCTGTAGAGCACCGAGCCGCCCCGGTCCCCGGCCTGCGGACCGACGTCCACGACCCAGTCGGCCCGGCGGACCACGGCCATGTCGTGCTCCACCACGAACACCGAGTTGCCGGAGGCCTTCAGCTCCTCCAGCACCGCCAGCAGCGGCTCGGCGTCGGCGGGGTGCAGGCCCGCGGAGGGCTCGTCGAGCACGTAGACCACCCCGAACAGTCCCGACCGCAGCTGGGTGGCGATGCGCAGCCGCTGCATCTCCCCCGGGGACAGGGTGGGGGTGGCCCGGTCCAGGCTCAGGTAGCCCAGGCCCAGGCCGAGGAGCACCTCCAGCCGGGCGAGCAGGTCCCGGGCGATGGTGACCGCCGCCTCGCTGCGCTCCCCGGACGTCACCGCGCGCGAGGCGGTCCCGGCCCGCTCCAGGACGGCGGTCGGGCGCACCGCTTCGGCCAGCTCGGCCAGGGGCGCCCCGTTGAACTCGGCGATGCTCCGGCCCCCGAAGGTCACGGCGAGCGCCTCCGGGCGCAGGCCGGCGCCCCCGCACGCGCGGCACGGGCCGGTGACCACGAAGCGCAGGACCCGCTCGCGCATCTGCGGGCTCGCGGAGTCCGCCAGGGTGTGCAGGACGTGGCTGCGGGCGCTCCAGAACCGGCCCTTGTAGGGCTTCGCGACGCGGTCCCGCTGCGGGGTGATCTCCACGACCGGCTGCTCCTCGGTGAACAGGATCCAGTCCCGGACGTCCCGGGGCAGCTCCCGCCACGGGACGTCGACGTCGTGGCCCAGGTGCACGAGGATGTCCCGCAGGTTCTTGCCCTGCCACGCGCCGGGCCAGGCGGCCACGGCGCCCTCGCGGATGCTCAGCCCGGGATCCGGGACGAGGGAGGACTCGGTGACGTCGTGCACGGTGCCCAGCCCGGAGCACGCGGGGCACGCGCCGGCGGCGGTGTTGGGCGAGAACGCGTCGGAGTCCAGGCTGCCCGCGGCGCCCTCGGGGTAGGTGCCCGCCCGGGAGAAGAGCATGCGCACCGAGTTGGACAGCGTGGTCAGGGTGCCCACCGTGGAGCGGGAGCTGGGCGCCCCGCGCCGCTGCTGGAGGGCCACGGCGGGCGGGAGCCCGGTGATTTCCTCCACGGCGGGGTTGTGCCCCTGCTGAATCAGGCGCCGGGCGTAGGGTGCGACGGACTCGAGGTAGCGCCGCTGGGCCTCGGCGTAGACGGTGCCGAAGGCGAGGGAGGACTTCCCGGACCCGGAGACGCCGGTGAAGGCGACGATCGCGTCGCGGGGGATGTCCACGTCCACGTGGCGCAGGTTGTGCTCGGAGGCGCCGCGGACCCGGACCATGCCGGAGCGGACGGTGTCGGGGGCGGTGGCCGCGGTGGTGTCGAGGTGGGTGCTCACCGCGTCCACCCTAGCGACCGCGGGACGCACGGCGGGGCTCAGCCGGTCCGGTGCCGGTCGCGGCCGATCGTCCAGGCGGTGTCCGCGGGGGCGGGGTCCACCACCCAGGCGGACCACTCGTCCAGGCCGGTGAACCAGTGGGCCCCGTCCCGGCCGGCCACCACGAGGGCCGTGGCGAGGACCCCGGCCAGGCGGGCGTCCGGGCCGACGACGGTCGCGGAGCGGGCCCCGGCCGCGGGCCGGCCGGTGCGGGGGTCGACCACGTGAGCGGGCCGTTCGTAGGTCCCGGAGGTGGAGACCGCCCCGTTGCCGGGCAGGACGGTCCACGAGACCGCGCCGGGGTCCTCCGGGTGGCGGATCCCCACCGCCCAGGGCTCGCCCGGCGCCGCGACCCCGCGGGTGACCACGTCCCCGCCGGCGTCGACGCACACGTTCGCGCAGCCGGCGCGGACCAGGTCGTCCGCCAGCCGCTCCGCGGCCCAGGCCTGGACGTAGCCGGAGGGGTCGAAGCCGCCGCGCACGGCCCAGGGGTCGAAGCAGCCGTCGGTCAGCTGCCGCCCCTCCCGGCAGCGCCGGAGCACGTCGAGCAGCGCGCCCTGGGCCGGGTCCGTGCGGGTGAGCCGGCGCTCGTCGAGCAGGCCGCTCCGCAGCGCGCTCACCAGGGAGTCGGGCCGGTAGGTGGAGAAGACGGCGTCGACCCACCTCATGTTGGCCACGGCCACGTCCAGGGCGTGCTGGACCACGCGCTCGGGCGGCAGGGCCTCCTCCCCGGCGCGGACGTCGACGCTCACCGTGGTGCCCCAGATCCGCTCCCGGTGCAGGTGCCGGCGGCCCCCGGGGCGGCGCAGCTCGACGGCGGGGGCGCTCACGGCCCGGTCCGCTCCACGAGCTCCCGGAAGGCGGAGCGGTAGCCCCGCACCGCGGGGTCGGCCCCGCTCACGACGTCGACCCGCGCCGGCTGCCTCGCGAGGAGCTCCTCCTGGAGGGCGGGCACGGCGCGGTCGTCGGTCCGCTGCGGGGGGCGGGGGGAAACGGCGGTGCGGTCGATGCTCCCGACTCTAGGCCGGGGGCGGGGGCCGGGCAGTGGACTTTCGGGCAGAGTTGCCGGGCCCCGCCCCCGCCGACCCGGGAGCCGACGGGGGGCGGGGCCGGGCCGCGGTCAGTCCCCGATCTCGATGACCTGCAGCGGCAGGTTGGTGCCGGTCCCGCAGAACTCGGCCTGGCACTCCTGGATGAACCCGGAGATGACGGCGGGTCCCTCGTCGAAGGCCATGTTGAAGGCCACGGCCTGGTAGTCCATCTCGACCTCGCCGCCCGCACAGGTCCACTGCTCGAAATAGCTGCCGTTGGCGATGCGCCCCTCGGAGACCCGCTGGGTCACGCTCAGGGAGACGAAGACGGTGGTGCCCGCGGTGCAGGAGATCTTGTAGGTGCCCTCGACCGCCGCCCCCTCGGCGATGCGCGTGGCGTCGCTGATGTCGGAGATCTCCATCGCCTGTGCCGGCGCGACGGCGGCGAGGCCGGCTCCCGCCGCGAGGACGGCGGCCGTGACTGCCCTGGTGGTTCTTCTCATGGTTCTGTCCCATCCGGTGGAGAAGCGAGGACCGCTTCGCGACTGGTGCCGGCTCGCGGCGTCCTCCCCCGGACGCCCGCCGAGCCCCGTGTCTGTGCGACATGTCCAACGTAGGCCCAGGTCAGGGGGCTCCCGCCACGTGGCGGGAAGATGACGGACACGATTCGGACACGCCCCTGCCGGGAGGGCGTCCGCCCGGACGCGACGGGCGGGACGCGCGCCTCAGAAGGCGTCGTCGATGGGCACCGGGCGGCCCTGCCGGTCGCGGTAGTAGGCCCCGGCGTCGCCGATGTGGGCGGCGAGCGTGTCCTCGAACGCCTGGCCGGCCCGCTCGTCGTAGTGGTCCCCGGGGTGCCCGGCGGGCCGGTGGCAGCGCAGGACGTCGGAGTGGCTCTCCAGCCCGCAGGTCGTCCCGTCCGCCGCCGGGCGGGCCGGCGGCGCGGCAGGGTTCGACGCGGTGTCCCGCCCGAGCGCGGCGAGGGCCACGAGCAGCAGGGCCGTCGCGGTGACCAGCGGGACGACCGGCGCCACACGGGTGGTCGCGGCCAGGACCAGGGCCAGCCCGAGGAGCACCAGCAGGGCGAGCACGGCGGTCCGCTCGATGGCGCGGTCGGGCGCGCGGTGCCCGGCCCCGGGCACCTCGGGCAGTTCGGGAACGAGTGGCGTGGTCACGGCGGTCCTTTCGCGTCCGGCCCGTCCGCGGCGCACGACCGCCAGGGCGAGCGGCGCGGACCGACGAGCAGCCCCGGAGAGCGACCTCGACCGGAGTCCCCCCGGTCGCCCGCGCCGGGGACGGCACCATCCTCACCCGGCGAGGGGGCCGGCCGGAACCGTGCGCCCGTCCGTGACCTGCCCCGCCGGGGCACCGACGACCGTGACCGCCCGCCGGTGCCGTGGCGGGACGGGCCCGTGACCCCGCTCTGACGTGGGGCGCAATTGCGTGCCGGCGGATCGGCCGCGTCCCCGGCAGTCTGCCGCCCGGCCCTGCCCCCTCTTGTGGGGCTGGACCGGGCGGCAGCGGATCAGGACGGGTGCGGCGGAGCCCCGCCCGGATGGAACAGGGCAGGAGCGGGGGGTCAGTTCCCGCCCCGGCCCTCCTCCTCCTCGCCGTCCTCGTAGGGCAGCTCGCCCCCCGTGGCGTTCTCCTCCTCCGGCGCGCTCTCCTCCTCACCGATGGTCGCCCCGGGGGCGGCGGTCTCCTCGGTCCCGGTGGTGGCCTCCTGCTCCACGCCCTCCTCACCGCCCGACTCCGTGTTGTCGCACCCGGTGACGCCCAGCGCCGCGACGGGCAGGGTCGCGATCACCAGCACCTTCCGCCACCAGTTCCTGTCCACTGCTGCGGCCATGGTTCCTCCTCCGTGGGTTGTCGACGGACCTCAACACTAAGCCAGCTTCCGAATGCCCTCAAGGGCCGTCCTCCGCCGGGGCGGCGTCGCGCCCGCCCCGGCCGGCGGCACCGAGAGCACCCGGCCGGTCCAGCGCCGCCGGATCCACCGGTCGTGGGTGGCCAGCACCACGGTCCCCGCGAAGTCCTCCAGGGCCTGCTCGAGCTCTCCCGCCAGGGCCAGGGACAGGTGGTTGGTCGGCTCGTCCAGCAGCAGCAGCGGGGCGGGCTCGGCGACCAGGACCGCGAGCGCCACCCGGCGGCGCTGGCCCGGGGACAGCTCCCCGAGGGGGCGGGCGGCGTCCTCGTCGCGCAGCAGCCCGAGCTCCCGCAGCGTCGGCGCACGGTCGGCGTCCCGCAGCCGGGCGCGGTAGGCCGCCCCGGCGGCCACGGCGAGGTCCGGCCAGTCGTCCTCCTGGGCCAGGCGTCCCACGACGGCGCCGCCCCGGCGTTCCACGCGGCCCGCGTCGGGCCGCAGCTCACCCGCCAGCAGGGAGAGCAGCGTGGACTTCCCCGTGCCGTTCGGGCCCTCGACCAGCAGCCGGTCCCCGGCGTGCAGCACGAGGTCGGTCGGGGCCAGCCGCCCGGAGACGGCCGCTCCGTGCAGCCGGAGCAGGGGACCGCCGGCGTCGTCGTCCGCGGCCCCGGGGATCCCGGCGAAGCGCAGCGGGGCCGGCGGGGCGCCGACGACGGTGCGCTCGAGCGCGTCGAGCCGTTGGCGGGCCGCGCGGACCCGTCCGCCGACGGTCTTGGCGGCGCGGTCGCTGTAGAACTTGCGCGTGATGCGGCCCTCGGACTTCGGGGCCGTGGTGTGGAAGATCTCCCGCCCGGAGACGTCGACGACCTGCTGCAGCCGCTGCCGCTCCTCCTGCTGGGCGGCGAAGCGCTCGCCCCAGCGGCGGCGGGCGGCCTCGCGCCGGTCGAGGTGGGCCGAGTAGCCGCCGCCGGACACGGTGCCCTGCCGGGCCGGGCCGCCGGCGGACTCGTCCGGGCCGAGCGCCGGGTCGAGGTCGACCACCCCGGTGGCGGCGGCGTCCAGGAACCAGCGGTCGTGGCTGGCCATGAGCACGGGTGCCCGCCGGGCGGCCAGCTCGGCCACGAGGAAGTCCACGGCCGCGTCGTCGAGGTGGTTGGTGGGCTCGTCGAGCAGCAGGGCCGCGGGCCGGGACAGCAGCAGCGCGGCGAGGGCGAGCCGCCGGCGCTGACCGCCGGAGACCTCCGCGATCCGGCGGTCCCGGGGCAGCCCGCCGAGGCCCAGCCCGCCGAGGACCGCCTCGATCCGGGCGTCGAGGGCCCACAGGCCCTGGCGTTCGGCGTCGCGCAGGACGGTGTCGTAGGCGTCCGCGGTCGCCGGGTCGTCGGGGGCCCGGGCGATGCCGGCGGCGAGCGCGGCGAGGCGGTGCTCCAGGGCGCGGACGTCGGCGACGGCGCCCTCCACCACCTCCCCCACCGTGGCCCGGGCGGGCAGGTCCAGCTGCTGCCGGAGCAGTCCGGTGCCCTCGGGGCGGTGGACGGTGCCGGTGGTGGGCACCAGCAGCCCGGCGGCCAGATGCAGCAGGGTCGTCTTGCCGGCACCGTTCTCGCCGATGAGGCCGATGCGCGCACCGGCCGGGACGGTCAGCGAGACGTCCGTGAGGACGCGGCGGCCGGGAAAGCCGAAGCCGACGCCGTCCAGGCGCAGGTGCAGGGGGGTCGAGGTCATCACGGGGTCCTGTCGATGCGGGAGCGGGGCCCGCCGGGCCGGTGCGGCACCGGGTGCGCGGAGCCGCACGGGCTCGGGGCGACGGTGCCGGCCGCGGGCGCGGGCCGGGGCATCAGGACAGGAACATGGCCCCCAAGCTACGCCGGGGGCCGCCGCGCGGCAAGGGCGCGGGCGACGACCGCGTCCAGGCGGTCGGCGTGGGCCCCGCGCCAGTAGGCCTGCCCGCAGCCGGTGCAGCGGGAGAAGGACCGGTACGCCCGCCGGGTGCGGGGCATCAGCTGCTCGGCCACGTCCTCCGCGTTCGCCTCCTCCAGCGGGGCGCCGCAGCGCAGGCAGCGGGTCCACGGCGCCAGGGGCGGGTCGAAGCGGTCGAGGACGTCGGCCAGCTGCTCGTCGGCCCGCTCCCCGCGCACCAGGGCGCCCTCGGGCAGGGCCCCGCGGTGGAGCAGACCGCGGTCCCGGGTGAGCAGCACCCGCTCCTCCCGGGCGGCGCGCTCCACGAGGTGGGGGTCGTCGGCGTCGGCCTCCCAGGCGGCGTCGAGGCCCAGCAGGCGCAGGCGGCGGGCCAGGGGCCGCAGGTGGACGTCGAGCAGGAAGCGCGGCGGACGGTGCCGGGTGGGCTGGGGCCTCGGCCGGGCGCCGACGGCGAGCACGGGCCCGCTCCCGGGGCCACCGGCCCCCGGCGGCCCGGGGTCCGCGGCGGTGGGCCGGGTCGCCAGGTCGACCTCCCGGCCGTCGAGGCGGACCGTGCCGACCTCGGTCGGCGGGATGCCGACCATGCGCACCACGTGGCCGACCGTGTCCGTGCCCGGCACCTCGAGCGGGAAGCGGGGACCGCGGCGGCGCGGGGGCAGCAGGAACCGGAGCGCGGGGTCGACCTCCAGCACGATGTGGGCCACCGCTCCAGGATGCCGCACCGGCCGGTGCGGCGTCTTCCCGGCCGCCTGCGACGCCCCGGACCGGAGCCGCCGGACTGGAGCCGCCGGACCGGCCGCGCCGGCCGGCGTGGCCGGGCGCGTCGTCGGCCGGCCGCGCCGCGGATCAGGCCGGGACGCCGCCCAGCTGCGCCGCCAGGGACGGCAGGTCGGCCGCCTCGAGGTCCGGCCGGGCGAAGTAGCCGGGGTACTGGGCTCCCGTGCGGTTGAGCCACGCCGTCCGCAGCCCCGCCTCGTGCGCCCCGTGGACGTCCCACGGGTGCACGGCCACCAGCAGCATCTGCCCGGCGGGTCGGCCGCACTGCGCCGCGGCGTAGGCGTAGGCGGATCGGGCCGGCTTCCAGGCCGGGGCGTCGTCGACGCTGAGCAGGGCGCGGAACCGCTCCCGGACCCCGGCGCGGCCCAGCAGGCCCTCGGCCACGCCCGCCGAACCGTTGCTCAGCGTGACCAGCTCGGCCAGCGGGCTCAGGGCCTCGATCCCGGCGACGACGTCGGGGTGCACCTCCAGGCTCCTGAGCGCGGACATGATCGAGCCCGCGGCGCCCTCGTCCGCCCCGTCGCCGGTCTCCGCGAGCAGGCGCACGAGGCTGTCCTGGGCGATCTCGGCGAAGGCCGCGTTGCCGCCGGCGGCCGTGACGGCGAAGCCGTCGCGGAGGATGCCGGCGAACCAGACCCGCGCCAGGTGCGCGGGGGCGCCGGCCGCGGCGAAGGCCTCCCCCAGCGGGGCCATGTCGGACAGGGTCTCGTTGACGTCGAACACGATCGTCCGGGGACTGCTCACCACGTATCCACCTCACGGTTGTCGTTGCTGTTCACGGGCCCGTATCCCCTCCGGTGAGGTGCTCCAGGATCGCCGCGGCGACCGCGGCCGGGGAGTCCTCGGTGGGGATGTGCTTGCCGTCCACCTCCACCAGGTCCGCCCCCGGGATGTTCTCGACGTAGCGGCGTGCGAAGCCGATCCTCTGGAAGTCGTCGTCGCGGCCCCACACCAGCCGGGTGGGCAGGGCCGCCTCCTGCAGGGCCGGCACCAGCTCCAGCGTGTACCGCGGGTCCGCCGCGGCCGCCAGCGCCGTCCAGGACCTCACCCGGACCGCATCCCGCCAGGGCGCCAGGTACTCGGCCAGCTCCTCCTCCCCCAGCTCCCGGGCCACGCTGCCGCGGGTGGAGGCCTCCCGGGCCGCCAGCAGCTCCTCCACGGTGGTGGCCGCCCGCACCTGCGGGTCCCGGAACCGCTCGACCGCAGGCACCGGCCAGGAGTCGAACATCACGGAGTTCATCAGCACCAGCTTCCGCACCCTCCCGCTGGTGGCGGCCACGTGCTGGGCGATCCCGCCGCCGATGTCGTGGCCGGCCAGGTCGAACTCCTCCAGCCCCAGTGCGTCGGCGGCGGCCAGCACCGTGTCGGCCAGGGCCGGCACGGTGGCGTGCGCCACGTCGAGCTCCCCGCCGCTGGCGCCGAAGCCGGGCAGGTCCAGGGCCAGGCACCGGGCGGCCTCCCCCAGGGCCGGCAGCACCGGCTGCCACACCCGGCTCCAGAAGGTGCCGTGCAGCAGCATCAGGGGCCGGGCCTGCTGATCCCCGGAGGCGAGGTAGGACAGCGGCGCGCCGCCCACCTCGACCCGGTGCCGTGCCGTGCGTCCTGCCATGGGTGCGTCTCCTGTCTCGTGGGCGGCGCGGCCGGCCGGGAGCCGGGGTTCCGGCCACCCATCCACGGCGCCACCGGCTCCGAATACTTCCACGAGACCGCCACCACGACCAGAGGAAGTGACGTCATGGCCTTCGACATCGACCGTTTCGCCGAGGAGTCCACCAGCGTGGGCTGGGAGGACCTCGGGCTCGAGGCGTTCCGCACGGACCCGCTGCCCCCGCAGACCCTGCGCACCCTGCGCTACATGTGTGACGTGGAGTTCCACACCGTGTGCTACCTGCGCGACATGCTCGTCAGCCCCTCCCGCCGGGACCCCGAGGTCAGCGCCTTCATGACCATCTGGAACCACGAGGAGTTCTGGCACGGCGAGGCCCTCGCCCACGTCCTGGACCTGCACGGGATCACCGTGACCTTCGACGAGGTCAAGGCCAAGCGCGTGAAACTGGGCTGGCGGGACCGGATCAGCCCGGTGAAGCAGTCGCTGCTGTCCAACATCGTGGGCACCGACTTCGTGGCCGTGCACATGCTCTGGGGCGCGGTGAACGAGCGCTCGGCCGCGGCCGCCTACCGGCGCCTGGCCGCCCTGGAGGACCACCCCGTGCTCGCCCCGCTGGTGCGGCGCATCGCCGCCCAGGAGACCAAGCACATCGCCTTCTACACCACCCAGGCCCGCGCCCGGCTGCAGGACAACCCCAGGGCGCAGAAGCTGGCGCGCCTGGCACTGCGCACCGCGTGGCAGCCGGTCGGCTCCGGCGTCTCGCCCGAGGAGGAGGTCACCCACGTGATGACCCATCTCTTCGCCGGCCCCGAGGGGCGCAGGGAGATCGAGGCCATCGACCGGCAGATCGCCAAGCTGCCCGGGATGGAGGGACTGACCGTGGTCGCCGACGCACTGGACGCCCGGGGCGTGCGCGCATGAGCGCCCCGGCCGGTTTCGACGTGCGCGCCTACATGGCCGACCCGCTCCCGGTGCGCCCCGCCGACCTGGACCTGCCCGCCCTCACCGGCCTGGACCCGGCCGCCCTGGAGGCGCTCGCTACCCTGGAGGCCGCCGAGCGGGCCCTGCTGCACCGGCTGCGGGACTTCCTGGTGACCCCCACCCACGCCCAGTCCCGGGTGACCGCCTTCCTCACCACCTGGGCCTACGAGCAGCACTGGCTCGTCCGGACCCTCGGGGCGGTGCTGACCGCCAACGGCCGGGCACCCGGGCAGGACCCGGTCACCGCCCTCGGGCGCCTGCGCCGGGTCCGCGACGAGCGCCTGGGCCCGCTGCTCGGGGCGGTCACCAGCAACCTCCTGGGCGCCGAGACCACCGCCGCCCAGATGCTCACCAGTGGCCTCGACACCGCCGTGCTCGCCGAGTCCTACCGCCGGCTGGGAGCGGCCCAGCCGCGGCTGGCCGCCACCACCGGGGCCGCCGTGCAGGTCAAGGAACGCCACCTGGCCTTCTTCACCGCCGAGGCACGGACCCGGCTCGCCGCCGGCCCGGGCGCCCGTCGGCTGGGCCGGATCGCGGTGTCCCGCTGGCAGTGGCCCGGCACCCGCTACACCGCCGGCAGAGCCCGGGCCCACCCGGCCGCGGACCCGCAGGTCCGCGCCGTCCTGCAGGAGGTCGGCCTGGCGCCGGGGGCGGCGCGGCGTCCGACCGGCTTCCGGTCGGTGCGCACCACGCCCAGCCGCGGCGGACGCCGCGGAGTGCTCCTCCGCGGGCGGGCCCTCACGGGCGGGCGCCGAGCACCTTGACGAAGGGCGAGGCGTCGTCGCGGGCATAGCCGTGGCGGTGCCAGAACCCGCGCAGGTCCTCGTGACGGCGGGAGGGGATGACGATCTCCAGGGTGTGCGCCCCCATCCCCCGGGCCAGCTCCTCGCACCTGGCCAGCAAGCCGGACCCGATCCGCTCGTCCCGGTGCTCCTCGTCCACGGCCAGCGCCGTGACGCTCGCGCGCACCGCGCCCCCGGGAGCCTGCCGCGGGGACAGGTAGACGTGGGCGGCCCCGACCAGGAGGTCCTGGAGCGTGGCGACCACGTGCGCCTCGGTCCCGGGCTCGGCCCGGAGGCGCGTGCGGATCCACTCCGGGTTCAGGCAGTACCCCACCTGGTCGGCGAGGTCCATGAGCAGGAACATGTCGGAGACCCGGGCCGGGCGCAGGACGATCGGTGCCGCCCGGTCCGCGCCGGCAGGCTGTGTGATGGTCAAGACGCCCTCCTCACTCTCGTGCAGAGCCCCGGGGCGACCACCGTCCCGGACTCGCCGGGACGGTCCGGCCGCAAGATGTCGAATCGTGACGGTGCGTCGGACGTACCGTGGTTCGAAAAACGCAATGCGTCTTGACAAGGGTAGAGCGTGACACCCCGGCTGACCAGAGGTCGGGGGCCGCGCGCCGGAACACCGTCCCGCGGCGCGGGGGCCCCGGTGTCTACACTGAGCAGAGCACCGGTGCCCGGACCCGGGCTGCAGCGCGTAGCACGGGGTCGTTCCGCACCGGCAGGTCAAGCAGACGGCCGGAGCGTTCGCCGCACCCCAAGGACTTCCCCATGCCCCCTCCCGTCCCCGGCGCACCGTCGTCGATCCCGGCGGAGGCCCCCTCCCCCCACGCGTCCGGCCGGGCACCCCGTGCGGACGAGGTGGAGCAGCGGCGACCGGCCGTGCGCAAGCTCCGGTTCGTCTCCCACGACCCCTCGGAGGGCGTCGAGGTCCTTGAGCACGTCTACGCCGCCCGGGTCCGGGTGTCCCCGGACACCCCGTTCTCCATGGACCAGACCCTGGGGGCGGTGGAGCGGCTGAGCCTGGAACGGGTGCGCCTCAGCGGCGCGCCCGCCGCGGCGCTGATCGACGCCCCGGGCACCCTGCGCGTCGCACGGGTGCTGGGCGGCCGGCTCGCCTTCACGGACGACACGTCCACCGCGCCCGGACCCAGCCCGTTCCTCTTCCCGGTGCGCTCCTACACCTGCCGGTGGGACGAGGTGGACCTGCTGACCCTCTCCCTGGACCTGGCGGCCGTGGAGGCGCACGCGGCCGGCCTGCTGGACGCCGAGGACTTCCGCCTGCGCTTCACGGGCGCCGAAGCCGTCAGCCCGGCCATGGCCAAGTACCTGGCCGCGTCCGTGGCCGGGCTGGGGCAGTACCAGCTGGGCAACGAGCAGGCCATGGCCAGCCCGCTCGTGCGCGCCGAGACCTTCCGGGCCCTGGCCACCGCGGTGCTGCACGCGTTCCCCAGCAGCTTCCTCGAGCGCTCGGCCGCGCCCGAGCCGGAGCGTGCGGCGCCCGCCGGGGTGCGCCGGGCGGTGGCCTTCATGGAGGAGCACGCCGCCGAGGACATCGGACTGGGCGAGATCGCCCGCGCGGCCCGGATGAGCCCGCGGGGACTGCAGGCGGCCTTCCGCCGGGAGCTGTCCACCACGCCCCTGGCCCACCTGCGCAGGATGCGCCTCGAGGCGGTGCGCGCCGAGCTGCTGAGCACGGACCCCGGGACCGGCGCCACCGTGGCGGGCATCGCCGCCCGCTGGGGCTTCAGCCACCCCGGGCGCTTCGCCGCCGCCTACCGGGAGCGGTTCGGGCAGAACCCCGCCACGACCCTGCGCGACTGAGAGCGGGCCGGCTTCCCGGCGCGGAACGGTCGACGCCGGAGGCGCCGGGGCGTAGCGTTTCAGGCATGAACTGCCAGGTGCGGCGCTCTGTGTTCGCCACCCGGGACCCGGCGGAGGGCATCGCCGTGCTCGACGAGGTCTATGCCATCCGGGACGTGCGCCGGGACCGGGAGAGCCGGTTCTCGATGGACCTGGCCGCCACCGCGGTGGGCCCGGTGAGCTACGAGCGGGTCCGGCTGATGGGCTCCTCCACGACCGGGCGCACGGACGGCGCCGGGGTGCTGCGGGTGTGCCACGTGACGCAGGGCGCCGTGAGCGCCATCAGCGCCGGTGACCGCTTTCCGCGGACCGGGCCCTTCCTCTTCCCCCAGCGCACGTACGCCAGCTGGTGGGAGGACATCGAGGCCATGACGGTGGCCGTGGACCCCGCCGCGGCCGAGGCCCACGCGCGGGGCCTGCTGGGGGACGAGAACTTCCGGCTCGCGTTCACCGCGTCCCGCCCGGTCTCGGCGGCCATGTCCCGGTACTGGCTGGGCACCGTCGCCCATCTCGGGCGCAACCTGCTGGCCGACGACGAGGCGCTGGCCAGCCCGCTCCTGCGGGCCGAGCTCACCCGGTCCCTCACCACCGCGCTGCTGCACACCTTCCCCGGCTCGTTCCTGGACCGGAGCCACACCCTGCCCGGGCAGTCCCGCCCGGCTCCGGCCGGGCTCCGGCGCGCAGTGGCCTACATCGACGAGCACGTGGACGAGGACATCGGCCTCGCGGAGATCGCCGCGGCCGCCGGGATGAGCGTGCGCGGGCTCCAGGCGGCCTTCCGGCGCGAACTGGACACCACCCCGACCGCCCACCTGCGCGCGGCCCGGCTGGACGCCGCCCACCGGGACCTGGTCGCCGCCGACCCCGACAGCGGGGCGACCGTGGAGGCCGTCGCCACCCGGTGGGGCTTCACCCACCGCGGGCGCTTCGCCGCCGCCTACCGGGACCGGTACGGGCGCGCCCCGGCCGTCACGCTGCGCACCTGACCCCAGGAGAGGACCCGAGGATGACACCCGCCACACCGATGAGCCTGCACCTCGCGACCACCGATCCCGACGTGGCCAACGAGGCGCTCCAGCAGGTCTACACCCGTGCGCGGATGGCCACGGTCCAGGACCGGGGGTCCTTCCTGTACAGCCAGGACGTGGACGGGGACTCCGATCTCCACCTGGGCGCGCTCGTCTTCCGCGGCAGCGTCGCCGGGCACATGGTCGTCGAGGGGGCCTTCTCGGTCCTGCGGCCGCGCGCCGGAGGAGTCCGCTGGCGGATCGACGGGCAGGCCGGTGGCGGGCCTGGCCTGTTCCTGCTCCAGCCGGGCCAGGACTACTACGGCGAGGTGCACGAGCTGTCGGTCGCCTCGGTGAACCTGGGCCCGGACGCCCTGCGGCGCACGGCCCGGGACGCTCTCGGCGACGAGTCGCTCGAGGTGGCCTTCGACGGCCCGCACCCGGTCTCCCCGGCGCGCGAGCGGTACTGGCGCAGCACCCACGAGTTCGTGGAGCAGGCGCTGACCGACCCCGCCGTCGCGGCCGTCCCGCTGCTGCGTGCCGATCTGCTGCGGAGGATGTCGGTGGCGACCCTGGAGGCGTTCGCCCTCCTCGGCGAACCGCGCACCCGCCGGGCCTCGACCACCGACCTGCAGTCCGCCTACCGGCGTGCCGTGGAGTACATGCATGCACATCTCTCCTTGCCGATCACCGTGGAGGACGTCGCCCGCCACACGGGCCTGAGCACGGCCGAGCTCAGCACCGCCTTCCGCTCGCACGCCGGGACGACGCCGGGGGGCCGGCTCCGCGAGCTGCGGCTCACGGCGGCCCACGAGGACCTGCTGCAGGCGGACCCCGAGGCGGGCGGCACGGTCCGGTCCATCGCTCTGCGCTGGGGGATGGCGCACTCCGGGGACTTCGCCCGCCGCCACCGGCAGGCCTACGGCGAGAGCCCGGCCGAGACGCTGCGCCGTGCGGCGTCCCCGCCGCCCCGGCGCGGCGGTCCGAGCCGCCCCCCACCAGCACGGACCAGGAGTTCCGGGGGCAGGTCAGGAGCTCCGGCCCGGACCGGAACTCCGACGGAACCCGGGGCCTAGAGCAGGGGCCAGGGGACCCGGCGCCCCGTGACGTCGACCGGCAGGACCGGGCGCTCCAGCAGGCGGCACACCCGCTGCTGGAGCGCGGAGGCCTCCGGGGCGGTGAGCAGGTCGGCCAGCTCGTCGGGAACGGAGTCCGCCAGGGGTGCGAGGGCCGCCAGCAGGTCCCCGGGCACCGGGTCGCCGCCGAAGTCCCAGACGACCGTGCGCAGCTTGTAGCCGGCCGCGAAGCACAGGCCGTGGTCGATCCCCCACACCCGGCCGTCGGTCCCGCGCAGCACGTGCCCGCCCTTGCGGTCGGCGTTGTTCGCCACGACGTCGAAGAGCGCGATCCGGCGCAGCGCGTCGTGGCTGCCGGGGACGTCGTCGTACAGGGTGAAGTAGTGCGCCAGCGGGTCGTGCTCCACGAACAGCTGCAGGGAACCGACCCCGAACGGGCCGTCGTCGCGCACCACGGTGGGCGGGACGATCCCCCAGCCCAGGATCTCGCTGAGCAGGTACGCGGCGCGCTCCCGCCGGTGCAGGCCCGGGGCGAAGTCGACCAGCGGCCGCTCCCCCTCCCGGGGCTTGTAGACGGCCCAGGCGGAGCGGTCCTCCAGGCACACCTCCACGAGCAGCGCGGAGTTGCTGCTGCCCCGGATCATCCCGAGCAGCTCCATCCGCCCCTCCGCGAGGAGCACGAGCTCGCTCACCGGGACCTGCTCACGGGCTTCTCAGCCCGCTCAGCGGCTCGTGGGTGGAGTTCAGCGTGAGCACGGTAGGCGCCTGCCCCGGCGCGTAGGAGATGGCCGAGACCGAGCACGGGCTGACCACGATCCGCTGGAAGAGGTCCAGGTGCGTCCCGAGGGCATGCGCGAGGGCCGCCTTGATGGGGTCCGCGTGCGAGAAGCAGACCACCACCCCGCCCTCGTGCGCGGCACGGGCCCGGTCCACGGCGGCCACCATCCGGGCCTGCATCTCGGGGAAGCTCTCCCCGCCGGGGAAGCGGAAGGTCGACGGCGCGCGCTGGACGGCCGACCAGGCCGAGAGCCGGGACAGCCGGGAGAGCTCCGCCCCGGTCCACTCCCCGAAGTCGCACTCGAGCAGCCCGGGGTCCACGACGGCCGTGCGCCCGGTCCGGGCCTCGGTGGGCTGCGCCGTCTCCCGGGTGCGCTCGAGGGGGGACGTGAGCACCGCGTCCACGGGCACCCCCGCGAGCCGCTCGGCGACCTGCTCGGCCTGGGCGCGCCCGTGGTCGGACAGGTGCAGGCCGGGCGCCCGTCCCGGCAGGACCTTGCCGGTGGTGGGCGTCTCGCCGTGGCGCACGAGCAGGACGAGCGTGCTCCGGGGCCTCTTCCGCGTTGCCATGATGTACCAGCGTACCGATCGGGGCGGCGCTGACCAGAGGGTCCGCCGCCGAGGTCCCCGGCCCTCTTGACGCCGGGGATACTGTGGCGCTGTGACTGATCGGACTGATCGACCCGACATCCGGATGCTCGGCGAGCTGCGCGCGGCCGGGCACTCCCCCCGACCCCTGCGCCAGGAGATCCGCGAGAACCTGCTGAGGACGCTGGCGGAGGGCGGGGATCCCTGGCCGGGGCTGCACGGGCTCGGGCGCACGGTCCTGCCCCAGCTGGAGCGGGCGCTGCTGGCCGGCCACGACGTCGTGCTGCTCGGCGAGCGCGGCCAGGGCAAGACGCGGCTGCTGCGCACGCTCGCCGGCCTGCTCGACGAGTGGTCGCCCGCCATCGAGGGCTCGGAGCTCAACGAGCACCCGGAGGAGCCCCTGACGGAGGAGTCCCGGCGGCGCGTGCTGCTGGAGGGCGACGAGCTGCCCGTCGTGTGGCGGCACCGCTCGGAGCGCTACGTGGAGAAGCTCGCGACCCCGGACACGTCCGTGGCGGACCTGATCGGTGACGTGGACCCGATGCGCGTGGCCGAGGGGCGCCGGCTCGGGGACCCGGAGACCATCCACTACGGGCTCGTGCCGCGCGCCCACCGCGGCATCGTGGCGATCAACGAGCTGCCCGACCTTGCCGAGCGCATCCAGGTGGCCATGCTCAACGTGATGGAGGAGCGTGACATCCAGATCCGCGGGTACGTCCTGCGGCTGCCGCTGGACGTGCTGGTGGTGGCCACCGCCAACCCCGAGGACTACACGAACCGGGGCCGGATCATCACCCCGCTCAAGGACCGGTTCGGCGCCGAGATCCGCACCCACTACCCGCTCGAGCTGGCGGACGAGATCGCCGTCATCCGCCAGGAGGCCGAGCTGGTCGCGGAGGTCCCCGAGACGATCCTCGAGATCCTGGCCCGCTTCACCCGCCTGCTGCGGGACTCCTCCGCCGTCGACCAGCGCTCGGGGGTCTCGGCCCGGTTCGCCATCGCGGGCGCGGAGACGGTCGCGGCGGCGGCCCTGCGGCGGGCCACGGTGCGCCGCGAGGACGACGCCGTCGCCCGCATGGTCGACGTCGAGACGGCCACCGACGTCCTGGGCGGCAAGATCGAGTTCGAGTCCGGCGAGGAGGGCCGCGAGCGCGCGATCCTCGACCACCTGCTGCGCCGGGCGACCGCCGAGACCGTCCGGGGCCGCTTCCGCGGCCTGGACCTCGGCCCGGTCGTGGAGGCCTTCGACGGGCGCACCACGGTCTCCACCGGTGACGACGTCTCGGCCCGGGACTTCCTCGCCGCCCTGCCCGAGCTGCCGGAGTCCGACGGCGACGGCCCGGTCTACGAGCAGATCGCGGCCCGGCTCGGGGCCACCAGCGCCGGACAGCGCGCCAGCGCCATCGAGCTGGCCCTGGAAGGGCTGTTCCTGGCCCAAAAGATCTCCAAGGACTCCGACGAGGACGGCACCATCTACGGCTGAGCGCTCGCCGCGTCAGCGCCACGACACGTTAGGGGGCGTCATGCCCGCACACCACCGGTCATCGCGGTACGGACGGTTTGCCGGGGGGCCGGATCCGCTGGCCCCGCCGGTGGACCTCTCCGAGGCGCTGGCGGCCGTCTCGGAGGACGTCATGGCGGGGTACTCGCCGGAGGAGGCGATGCGGGAGTTCCTCCGCCGGGGCGGCCGCGGCCGGGAGGGCCTCGACGACCTGTCCCGGCGCGTGCACCAGCGGCGTCGCGACCTGCTGAAGCAGCACCGTCTGGGCGGCACGCTCGACGAGGCGAAGCAGCTGCTGGAGAAGGCCCTGCGCCTGGAGCGGGAGCAGTTCCTGCGCGACGCCCGGATGGACCCGATGGACCGGTCGTTCCGCGAGATGCAGCTGGACGGGCTGCCCCGCTCCACGGCCGCGGCGGTGAGCGAGCTCGCGGACTACGACTGGCAGTCCGACTCCGCGCGGGAGGCCTACGAGCAGATCAAGGACCTGCTCGGCCGCGAGATCCTGGACCAGCGCTTCGCCGGCATGAAGCAGGCGCTGGAGAACGCCACCGACGCCGACCGCGAGGCGGTGGCCGAGATGCTGCGCGACCTCAACGAGCTGCTGGAGAAGCACGGGCGCGGTGAGGACACCGACGAGGACTTCCAGGACTTCATGGCCAAGCACGGTCAGCACTTCCCGGAGGACCCGCAGTCGGTCGACGAGCTGATCGACGCCCTGGCCCAGCGCTCGGCGGCGGCCCAGCGGATGCTGAACTCCATGACCCCCGAGCAGCGCCAGGAGCTGATGCAGCTCTCGGCCCAGGCCTTCGGCTCCCCCGACCTCATGGCGCAGCTGGGCCAGCTCGACGCGAACCTGCAGGCGCTGCGCCCCGGCGAGGACTGGAGCGGGTCGGAGCGCTTCCAGGGCGGGGAGGGCCTGGGTCTCGGCGACGGCACCGGGGTGCTGCAGGACATCGCCGAGCTCGACGCGCTGGCCGACGAGCTGTCCCAGCACCACGAGGGCGCGAACCTGGACGACCTCGACCTCGACGCGCTGGCCCGCCAGCTCGGCGACGACGCCGCGGTCTCCGCGCGGACCCTCGCCGAGCTGGAGCGGGCGATGCGGGAGAGCGGCTACCTGCAGCGGGACCAGGACGGGGACCTGCGCCTGTCCCCGCGGGCCGTGCGGCGGCTGGGGAAGTCGCTGCTGCGGGACACCGCCCAGCGGCTCTCCGGCCGGCCCGGCGCCCGGGACACCCGGCTGGCCGGCGCGGCCGGGGAGCCGACCGGCGCCACCCGGGAGTGGCAGTTCGGGGACGCGGAGCCCTGGGACGTGACCCGCACCCTCACCAACGCCATCACCCGCACGGTCGCCGAGGGCGGCGACGCCGGGCGGGGACTGCGGATCGACGTCCGCGACATCGAGGTGGCCGAGACGGAGGCGCGGACCCAGGCCGCCGTCGCGCTGCTCGTGGACACGTCGTACTCGATGGCCGCCGAAGGGCGCTGGGTGCCGATGAAGCGCACCTCCCTGGCGCTGCACCACCTCGTCTCCACCCGCTTCCGCGGGGACCGGCTCCAGCTCATCGGGTTCGGCCGCTACGCCCGGGACCTGCGGATCGAGGAGCTCACGTCCCTGCCGCCCCGGCGGGAGCAGGGCACCAACCTGCACCACGGGCTGCTGCTCGCCACCCGCTTCTTCCGCAAGCACCCCTCCGCCCAGCCCGTGCTGCTCGTCGTCACCGACGGCGAGCCCACGGCCCACCTGCTGCCCGACGGCGAGAGCTGGTTCTCCTGGCCGGCCGAGCCCGCCACCCTGCGCGCCACCGTCCAGGAGCTGGACCGGCTGGGACGCCTGGGCGCCCAGACGACGTTCTTCCGGCTCGGCGACGACCCGGGGCTGGAGCGGTTCCTGCTGCGGATGGCCGAACGGGTGGACGGGCGCGTGGTCGCCCCGGACCCCGCGGACCTGGGCTCGGCCGTCCTGCAGGAGTACCTCGACGCCCGCGCGAAGGAGGCCGACGCCGCCGACCCGTGGGGGTAGGCGCACACCGGCACCGGGAGCACCGGACGTGCGGGCCGTGGACCGGCGGGGGCACCCCGCGGGACGGGGCCGCGCCGGTCCACGGTCACACCGTGACGTCCGGGGCGTTCGGGCCGCCCGTGGCGGGCGGCCGCGCTCACCGGACCGCCGAGGAACCCCCGTCACCCGGGGACGTGGGACCGGACCCGTCCGGGGCGGCGCTGCCGTCCGTGGTCCCCGAGGAGTGCCCGCCGTGGTCCCCGTGCGCTCCGGCAGCGTCGTGGTCGGCCTCGTGCTTGCCCTTGCCGAAGGGGAGCAGCTCCCATACCAGCACCAGGACGGCGCCCCAGACGAGGCCGAGGACCGCGGAGAAGAAGGTGTTCGTGAGCCAGGCCAGCGCCGCGCCGAGACCACCGGGAACGGCGTCGTGCACCAGCGTCTCGACGTGGTGCACGACCTCGTAGGGCGGGTGCCAGCCGAGCTCGTCGACGCCGACGAGCACGATGTGCCCGCCCACCCAGAGCATGGCGGCGGTGCCCACGACCGAGATCACCGCGAGCAGCGCGGGCATGCCCTTCACCAGGCCGTGCCCGATCTTCTGGCCGGCCGGGGAGGACCGCCCGGCCAGGTGCAGGCCGAAGTCGTCCATCCGGATGATCAGGGCCACCACGCCGTAGACCAGGACGGTGATGCCGATGGCGACCACCACCAGGATCGCCGCGCGGGAGAGCAGCGGTTCGCCGGCGACCTCGTTGAGGGAGATCACCATGATCTCGGCGGAGAGGATCAGGTCGGTGCGCACCGCGCCGCCGACCATCGTGTCCTCCGCGCTCTTGCCCTTCTCGACCACGGGCGCCTTGGTCTTGGCCCCGTGGCCGGAGACCTTGGCCCAGATCTTCTCCGCGCCCTCGAAGCACAGGTAGCTGCCGCCGAGCATGAGGATCGGGGTCAGCAGCCACGGCGCGAACTGGCTCAGCAGCAGGATGACCGGGAGGATGAAGACCAGCTTGTTGCGCAGGGAGCCCTTGGTGATGCGCCAGATGATGGGCAGCTCGCGCGCCGGGGAGACGTCCTGGACGTACTGCGGGGTCACGGCGGTGTCGTCGACGACGACGCCGGCCGCCTTCATGCTCGCCCGGCCCGCGGCCGCGCCGATGTCGTCCACGGAGGCGGCGGTGACGCGGGCCAGGGCGGCGACGTCGTCCAGCAGGGCCATCAGACCGCCGCTCATCGGAGGACCTCCGGCGCGGTCTCGGCAGGGGCGGTCGGAGCCGCAGTGGTGATCAGCATGTTGACAGAGTAGGTCCTCCGGCGCCCGGATGCTTCCCCGGATGCCTCCGGCGCCGGCACGAATCGCGGAGGGTCCTTCCCCACACCCTCAATAGGTAGACTGGTCTACCCATCACTCGGGAGGTCGTTCCATGAGCACGGACCAGCACGCTGTCGGCCGTCGTCGAGGGTCCGCGCGGTCGCGGATCCTGGAGGCCGCCGCCCAGCGCTTCTACGCCGACGGCATCGCGGCCACCGGCATCGACGCGATCACCGCGTCGGCGGGGGTGGCCAAGATGAGCCTGTACAACAACTTCGCCTCCAAGGCGGCCCTGGTCGAGGCCTACGTCGAGGCCCGCCACGAGGAGTGGCTCCGGCTGTACCGGGCCCGCGTGCAGGACACCAGCACCCCGCAGGAGCGCGTGCTGGCGGTCTTCGACGCCTACGCCGACCACGCGGCGGCGGCCCTCGAGCGCGGGTTCCGCGGTTGCGGGCTGCTCAACGCCGCGGCCGAGCTGCCCGTCACGGACCCGGCCCGGGCCGCCGTGCGCCGCCACAAGGAGGAGGTCGAGCAACTCCTGCTCGACCCGCTGGAGGAACTGACCGACCCGGCCACCGCGCACGGGCTGGCGGAGCATCTGAGCTTCCTGCTGGAGGGGTCCATGGCCCGCGCCGGGCTCGAGGGCGAGCCGGCCCGTCTCCTGCGCGCCCGCGCGATCGCCGCCGACCTGCTGGCCGCCCGGTGAGGGGCCGGGCCGGCGGCATCGCCGCGATCCTGGTGACCTCGGTCCTGTGGGGGACGACCGGGACCGCCGCGACCTTCGCCAACGCGGCCGGACCCCTGGCCATCGGCGCCGCGGCCCTGGGCGTCGGAGGACTCCTGCAGGCCGCCATCGCCCTGCCCGCCCTGCGCCGCGCACGGCACGCCCTGCGGGCGCACGCGGGACTGGTGGCCCTCGGAGCCGCCGCCGTGGCGATCTATCCCCTGGCGTTCTACAGCTCGATGCGCCTGGGCGGGGTCGCGATCGGCACGGTCGTCTCCCTGGCCTCCGCACCCCTGGCCTCCGGCGTCCTGGAACGGGTGGTCGAACGCCTCCCCCTGAGCCGGTGGTGGAAGCTGGCCGCCTTCCTGGGCATCCTCGGCAGCGGCCTGCTCTGCCTGGCCCGGGCCGGGGACTCGGCGGCCTCGGCCCCGGCCACCGCGGCGAGCATCGGACTCGGCCTCGTGGCCGGCACCACCTATGCGCTCTACTCCTGGGTGGTGCACCGCCTCATGGGCCACGCGGTGGGCCGTGCGGCGTCGATGGGCGCGGTGTTCGGCGTCGGCGGGGCGCTCCTGATGCCCGTCCTGCTGCTCACCGGCGCGCCCCTGCTCCAGTCGGCGCAGGCGCTCACGGCCGCGGCCTACACGGCCCTGGTGCCGATGTTCCTGGGCTACTTCCTCTTCGGCCTCGGCCTCGCCCGGGTGCGCCCGAGCACCGCGACCACCCTCACCCTCACCGAACCGGCCGTCGCCGCCGTGCTGGCCGTGCTCGTGGTGGGTGAGCGCCTGACGGGTCTCGGCTGGACCGGGCTGGCCGTCATCGGCGTCGCGCTGGTCGTCCTGGCTCTCGCCCCGGCCAATGTCGGGACCGGCCCCGGCAGCCTCCACCCCCGTGCCGGGAGCTCCGGCACGGACGGGCCCGCCACCGCCTCGGACCGTGCCGTTGCGGGCCGTGGCGCCCTCTCCGGCGGCCTCCTGCCGGGTGCCGTGCGGACGGAGGTCCACGGACCCGCGCCGGACAGCCGGCCCGCCGACAACCTCGCCGGGCCGGCGAGGTGAACCTGCGGCGCCCCTGACCCGGGAGAGCGTCACAGGGCGCGCGGACGCGCCATCTCGAGCGCGCGCCAGGTCCGCTCGCCCACCCTGGTGTCGCGCACCGCGCCGGTCTCGCGGAAGCCCAGGCTGCCGTAGAGCCGCCGCGCGGCCGCGTTGTGGGCGTAGACGCCGAGCGTCAGCACCGGCAGAGCCGAGATCCGGAAGGCCTCCGCGACCGCAGCCGTCACGAACCGACGGCCCAGCCCCTCCCCCCGGAGGGCGGGGTCGACGACGACGCACCCCAGCCGCATCCTGCCGGCCACCTCGTCCACCAGCAGGGAGCCGTGCCCGGCCATCCGCTCCCCCGGTCCCGCGGATCCGGACCAGCAGCGCCGGCGCCCCTCGGACCGATAGGCCTCGAGCTGCGCGCGGTCCAGCGGCCAGGCGAACGTCCGGCCCGACCAGAGGACCATGTCCGGTTCGGTGGGCACCCAGGCGCGGAGGACCTCGAGGTCGTCGGGGGTGGTCGGGCGCAGGTGCATGCGCTCATGCTAGGCCGATCGGGGATCCTCCTCCCGCCCCTCGGGCGCACGCGCCGCAGGGCCCGTCCCGGCGAAGGACTTAGTTCGGGGTGGATCCTGCCGCGCCCCGGTGCGTCCGGGCCGCTGCGGCATGAGAACAGGCCCCGCACCGGTGGGGTGGGGGCCTGAGGGGTGTCGGCTCGCGGGTGGGTGCCGGGCCCGTGTGTGGTGGTTGATGTGGGGAGCCCCCGCACGTGGTGTGCGGGGGCTCGACCCTTGTGGTGTGGTCCGGCGGTGTCCTACTCTCCCACACCCTGGCGGGTGCAGTACCATCGGCGCTGTGGGTCTTAGCTTCCGGGTT